>JANONN010000088.1:0-3728 GCA_031420835.1 Ignavibacteriales bacterium
CGGCTGTCATTGACAGCACAACAGTCGATAGTTGTGCTTATAGCGGCATTCGAGTGACCTCCAACGCTGCCAATAACCTTACGCTTCGACTATCCAGATTGCTCAACAACGGCCAATACGGATTATGGGTACAAAGCCCAGCGAAACTGTCGCTCTTGACGAACTGCGACATATCTCGGAACGGGTACAGCGGGGTGTATGTCGAAAATAACTCCGTACCACTCTCTGTTATTGGTAATACCGTGAACAACAACGCGAATCACGGCCTTTACTTGTTTGCCCGGAACGATGCACTCGACACGTTGTTGATCATCGCCGGGAATAAGGTGCGAAATAATGGCCTCGTCGGCATCTTCTCCTCTCGTGCGTACGTTGTGGATGATTCGATCACTGGTAATCGGTACGCGATCGGTGTAGGAGGACACATTTCCCGCGCAGGCGCTGGGACGGCCAATGGCAACGTGTATTCAAACAACTACATCGCAGGCAACACGTACGAAGGTACGCTCGTAACCGAGGAGACAACTTTCGGAAGACTGGGGTATTCTTATCCTGGTGGCTATACCTCCAAAGTCATAGCGGTCCGAGGGGGCCTCGTTGTTCCTTCCGCCGAGACGCTGACCGTGGCGCCAGGAACGATTTTCAAATTCCCAAACGAGTATCCCGGAGGCGTTGCCGGAGGCACTGGACGCTTTCGCTCCGATGGGGTCCTCAAGTCCGAAGGAACGACCAACAACAAAATCATCTACACTTCCTGGAAGGATGACTCGTTTGGCGGTGACACGAATGGAGACAGTAACGGCTCTGTCCCGGCTGCTGGAGACTGGGATATGATCTGGTTGAACGGAAGTCAGAACAACAACTCGAGAATCTTTCAAACAATTGTGCGTTATGGCGGAAATAGTAGCAACGGAAACATCCGATGGGATAACAACACGGCCCCAATGGATTCCAGCTTCAGTTCCTTTAGCAGCAATTATGGATTGTTCATGTGGTCAGGGGCGACTCCACTCATCACCGCGTCCGAGATTCATAGCAATCACACGGGCATTTTGCTGGCAAGCTCGGCAAACCCGGTGTTCCAGCGAAACAACATCCGAGACAACGGGACCTACGGGATGAACAACAACACGACCAACACGATCAATGCGGCGAACAACTACTGGGGTGCAGTGAGTGGACCGCTGGTGAATCAAGGCTCCGACCTAAATCTTGCTGGAACCGGCAACCGGATTTTGCTCAATCCCGGAGCCGTCACTTACCGGCCGTTCCTCACCACCCGCTCAGGCATCTTATTGGGTGATGTAAGTGAGAGTGGACAGATCACCGCCTATGATGGGGCACTTGTTCTGCGCGCAATAGTTGATTCGATTGTGCTCTCCTCCAGCCAGCGGCTTGCGGCTGATGTTTCGGGCGATGGGACGGTGAGCGCGCTCGATGCGTCCTTCATCCTCCGCTACGTCGTTGGCATCATCTCTGGATTCCCGGGTCTCGGCAAGAGGGTGGGCGAAACGAATCTCGCCTCAGCCTATGAAATCCGTGTCATTCGGAACGATGATCTGGTTGAGCTATCGGTGTACCTGAATAGTTCTGCACGCATTTTTGCGTCTGAGCTTCAATTCACCTTTGATCCGTCGCAGCTCATCCCGGTTACAGCCGGCACGGGAGAGCTTTCCGCTTCGATGGAATCCATACATCGGTTCAGCGCTAAAACCGGCAAACTTGCCATTGCGGGCACTCATGCTGTAGCGGATGCCGGTGTACTTATGAAAGTTGTTTTCAGACTGACCGACCCGGCAAAGGGATTTGACCAGAACACGCTTCGCGCTGACCAATTGATCTTGAACGAGACTAAGGTCCTGACGTCTGTCGATGACGATCCGACTGATCGCAATCCAATCCCTACATCGTTCGGACTTGCGCAGAACTATCCGAACCCATTTAATCCTATCACAACGATCGAATATCAACTTCCAGTTGACGCGAATATCAAGATTGTTATTCACGATCTTCTGGGTCGGGAAATGCGCGTGCTTACAAATACGGAGCAACGGGCTGGATATCACAGCGTCCAATGGGATGGAAAGGATGCTCAAGGCCGGCAATTATCATCGGGCATCTATTTCTATCGCATTGATGTGCATGAGGTTGGAGGAAAGAATTTCACACAAACAAAACGAATGGCGCTTCTGAAGTGAGCCACTGGTGATTTCATGCGCTTTAACTCTATGAGACGAGCACCTTCTATGGCTCAAGGACTCTCCCGCCCAACCGGTGTCATCCCGTCTTGCGGGACGCGATGCGCAACGGCGCTCCTTTTCGCGTTTGTCATAGCGTCGGGGGCGCTACACGCGCAAACTATTCAACTTAGCCTCCCCGACACCGCGGCGCGGCGCGGAGATACCCTGCTTGTGCCAATCAGAGTATCCGCGTTGACTTTGGGAGACAGTGTTTATTCAGGGCAAATAACCTATTCCTACAATCCGGGAGTCATTCAGGTCTTCGATGTCGAAACAGCCGGAACCCTTCTCCAAGGGCTGGGAAGCGTTCAATTCAACAGAACAACCAATAGAATCGCATTCGCCTTAACCACTCGCCTGACCGGTTCCGGGGTCCTGGTCTATTTGCGGGTTGCGGTCGCAATGTCGCCAACCTCATCATCGTCTGCGCTGGGTTTCACGGCGGCGCAGCTCAACGAAGGACGACCGGCGGTCACAACGACGAATGGCAGTCTGAGGATTCTCGCAATCACGATTTCTCCCAAAAGCCCGCCGACAAATCTTGTCGTAGGTGATTCGCTGCAATTCTCCGTCACTGGTGACGTCAAGCTCCCGGTCATTTGGAGCACATCCGATACGAGTGTGGCAACGATTGATGCGGCGGGAAAGATGAGAGCGCGTCGAACGGGCCAGCTTAAGGTTCATATTGCAGACGCTCAGGGTCTGAGGGACTCAACAAACCTATTTCTCATTAACTCCCTCTTGCTCAGAAGTCTTACAGCGCGCATCCGGGATACGTCCCATACGCAGACGCTTTCGTTCAATCTCCCAATTTACATATCGGATGTAACAGGGTTGGGCACTCTCTCCGCTCAGTTTTCACTCACATACAACGGAGCCATATTGCTCGCTGTTGATGTTCTATCACTCGGATCGATGACCGCGAGTTGGGGGCCACCGACATTCCATCCAACAGGCGGAAAAGTAGATGTGGCGCTTGCCGGAACGCAGACGTTATCCGGGGCTGGCATTCTTGTGTATGTTCGATTTCGAGTGGCAGCGAATGCGGCAAGCTCCACAACAATCAGTTTTGCAAACGTCAGATTTAATGAGGAAATCAACGCGAACGTGGTGAGTGGAACTTTCACTCCACGCGCTGCGCCAGTGCTCGTCCTTTCGCCATCTTCAGCCATTTTAACGAAAGGAGATACGCTTCGTCTTTCTGTGGTAAGCGGGGGAACACCGCCGTATGCGTGGACATCGAACAATCCGATCGTGCTCTCTGTTGATCGGCCCACGGGTTTGATCTCGGCCCTTTCGCGTGGAACGACAACGGTTACAGTGGTTGATTCTTTTGGTTTTACTTCTACCACTGGATCGATCGTGGTGAATGAAGTCAGGATCAGTTTACCAGATACTTTGGTCAAACTTGCTGATTCGACCGATGTACCAATATTCACAGAAAACCTCACCGGTTTAGGGATTTTCGCTTATGAAACAAGGATAACC
>JANONN010000089.1:0-3909 GCA_031420835.1 Ignavibacteriales bacterium
TTCCGTTTCCCCTGGTCAATCTGGCCCAGCAACATCGTTGGTTTGATGGCGGGATCGTCGGCATCAACAAGACGGAAGACTTCAGCAAGACCCTGAGCGAAATCAATTGAAATATATGCATTGTGCTGGAAGAGTCGCATCTTCCGCATCTTGTTCTGGGAAATGCGACTTGCTGTAACGTTTGCGACGCACCCGTTGGAGAACTGAAGACGTGCGTTGGCAATATCAACGCTGTCTGAAACAACTGCCACCCCATTTGCGTCAATGCGCTCAACCGGCGACCGCACCAGACTCAGAATGAGATCAATATCGTGGATCATCAGATCAAGGACCACCGCGACATCGGTGCCGCGCGGATTGAATTGCGCAAGCCGATGCGATTCTATGAAGAGCGGCGTGAGATGATACTCTTCGAGAGCAAGAATAGCCGGATTGAATCGCTCGATGTGGCCAACCTGTATCTTCAACCCTTTCGATTCCGCAAGCTTCAACAGCGAGTGTGCTTCTTCAATCGTTTCGGTGATCGGTTTCTCGATAAGAACATGTTTGCCGGCATGAAGCGCAGCGCGGGCAACATCGAAGTGCGACTTTGTTGTTGTGGCGACGCTCAATGCATCAATGTTGTTGAGCAGCAAAGGCAACTCGGAGAACGCCTTCGAATTGTGAGTATCCGCAACACTCTTCGCCCGTCCTTGATCAATATCGTACACACCGACGAGTTCCACATTTGGAATCTGTGCATACATCTTCGTGTGGAGGCTCCCCAAATGACCTGCACCGGCAACACCGACTCTTAATTTTGACATTCGATCTGTTCTTTCATTCAGTGTGATGTTGGACTAACCGAGCGTGTGCTCAGTCCCTGCGCGAAGCCGATGATTCTATCGAACCCGCCGAATCGTTGGTCGCGGTAGTAAACGAACGCGGTGTAAAGGTTCACCGTCCTCCAGTCGTTTCCCTCCAGACTCACCCAGTCGTCGCTCCGAAGAACGTATTGGTACTCATGAACGCCACGTTTGAGTTGAACAGGCAGAACAAACCGCCCGTTTTCGGTCCGCTGCATAAGCGATCGCTCCGATGGCTCCCATTCGTTGAACGTTCCCGCGACATACACAGAATCTACGTTCCACCGATCGTCCACAAACTCAAACTGAAACTGAAGATAGTCGGCAGAGCGCGTTCCGCTCAAGAGAAACAAGGCTCCGTTGTTGTCCGCCGGTGCGGCTTTGAGAAAGCGACTCACATCGGCTCCGCCGCGAAGTCGATGGAGTGAAGTGGTGATCGGATACTCATCAACGCTGCGGAGATCGAGGCGGCGATATTCATTCCCCGGCAACATATTATCAACGGTAAACGTCATCGTTCGCGTCCCCAAGCCATCCACGAACGTATTTGGATTATCATCATTCACGTCAATTCGAATCTGCCGACCGAACTCGCGGTTCTTGTAGAGATCGACCGTTGTCAAAAGGATGGGATAGAGCGGCTGACCATCGAGCGAATCCTTGGTACCGACAACAACCCGCGCGTTCATCCGATGCGCTTTATTCCACGGATGATCGGATGACGGGAGCAAACGGTTTTCGATCGAAAGCCCCAGTGTAATGATCTGTTCAACGACAAAGAATCTGCCGGTGGCAAGATGTTCCTTCCGCTCAACATCCCACAGTTCGACCTCGTAGTTCCCCGATGCCGGGAAGCGGTCGAACACCGGATACGCTGGAACCGCAATCTTGTAGGTGAACCGATACTGCTCAACCCCCTGCGGTGCCGGTTGATATGGCAAGACAAATTTCGTTCTCATCAAGATCTCATCATTGATGAACCGTGTTTCGGTCCGGCGCCAGTTTCGTTCGCAATGAAAAAAACGAAGCTCGACATTCGCCGGCTGGCGGTCTACCAGATCGAACTCGATCGTTATGGGCCTTGCAGCGAAGAAGGCAATCGGCAGTTTCTCTTCCGATGTTCCATAAATCCTGAATCCTTTCACCCTCTCGGTGAACACCTGTTGAGCCGGCAGTGTCGCCAGCGCAATAAGAAGAAGAGAAACAACGCGCATCATCGCTTCACCCGGTAGAGAGTGTAGAACACTGTGCCGGGACCAGCGATGCTGAGGCTCGGAAATTCTCTTGTCATCAAAGGAATCCGATCAGGGGCAGTGAGTCTCTCCGCCTGAGGATGTCTATCAACAAGATATGCTGGTTGAACGACCATTTCGTACCTTCGCGTTGCAATCGCCTCATAGTAATCCATTCCTTCGAACGAGCGCTTTACTTCCGGCGTGATCAACCCTGCGGTATCGTACAGTTTCTTTTCAGAGACATATCCGAGAAGGCCGATGTCGGGAGTGAGAATGATATCCTCATCCGAAGCATTCTCGCGAAGCCAATTGGCGATGGGAAGTAGAGCATCCTTCATTCCGACCGCAAATCCTTCTTTGTGTGGGACAACGATTCTGTGATAGAGAAATTGATTCTGAAGAACCGTGAAGAGAACAACCATTGAAAGAACAAAGACTCTGCGACGACCCGACCATTCGAATTTCTCATCCATCTTCTTCAACCCCCACAGCGCCATGATGATGACGAATGGAGTAATCGGAATCAAATACCGCGAAACAACTTGGACGTTGAAGACAACGTAGAATAGCACGAGTGCAAGAATCCACAGCAGTGAGATGCCTTCCAGGAGAACGATCTTCGACTGTCTTGATCGAGCAAGGAAGAAAAGACTCACAACCAAAGCGGCTATTGGCACCGCCTGTGTTGATGCAAGAATCGCCGCTTCAGTCTTGAGTATGTGCCAAGCAGCGGCAAGTGAAAATCCTGTTGACGACTTCGCCAGGATCGTATTGGGGACCACTTGGCCGAAATGCATGTAGGCAAACACCAACCACGATCCAACGATGATAGCAAACAGTGCGCTACATCCTAATCCTACTTTCAGGGCCAAGCGACGATTCGTGCTATTCAAGAAATTGTCAGCTAACACGACGGCAAATAGCAAAGCTCCTTCAGGTCGGACGAGCGTAAGCAATCCTGAAAGGATTGATGCAATGAGGTACTCGTTCTGATGCAAATGCCGTACAACCAAAAGTGCAAGTAACACAGCCAGCGATGCATCCATGCCAGAACCCGACCATCGTAGGAACCATGCATCAGTCGAGAAGAGCAAGGCACCAAGCAGTGCATACGGCTTGTCGCGAATAATGGCAACACCAACGACGTACATAAGGAGAATTGCCAAACTCGCAAACACCAAATCGAGGCTCTTCGCCACAACAACGGGATCCAGGCCTACAAAAGCGCCACCGGCAATGAGCATTGCCCAAAGTGGTCCCGTCACTCCGTAGCTCGGCGTTTCATTGTTGAACGAGAAGCCTTTCCCTTCGGCCAAATGTCGCGCGTACTGTGCGTAAATATACGTATCGTCTGGAGTGTATTCAATCTGAAGAACGGTAAGGATATAGAACAGTCCGACAATTGGAACGATGCCAAACTTGAGGATAGCTTCTCTGATTGAATCGGCACGATGTGATTCAGAATTACCCATTGATGTTACACAAAACAGGTATGTCACCCTTTCAGGGTTTCTTGTCGTTGGCTATTGAGTTGGTCGGGGCGCTGCCCCGACCTGAAGTATATGACCCTTTCAGGGTCTATTGTGCGTATTTTCCACGAAGTGGAAACATATTACAACCGAGGGCGACGCCCTCGGAAACAACAAATCAAGAATCCATCTTGCCCCGTGAGATAGTCACACTAAGACCAGATCGTTCCGCCTGGGAACTATCTCACGGGGCTACATATCGTTCGACTGAGCGCTCACGACGAAGTCTTCCTGTGCGTAACATCAGCGGTCATGAATCTGGGCTTCACCACGCCGGATGAAAAGAGATGAGATTTGTTT
>JANONN010000090.1:0-3854 GCA_031420835.1 Ignavibacteriales bacterium
TCTGACTAAATGAAACGCCAACGGAGAAGAGATCGCTAATTCTAAGATTGCCTTTGAGATCAAGGGATTGGCGAACATAGATGGAATCCTGCTTCCGTTGTACAAAACCGATTTCACCATTTACGGGATAGGAGGCGATCCACGGTTCGAAGTATCGGATGCCGATTTCCTGAGTCAATCGATCTTCACGATGCCATCGTGTTGAGAGACGGCGTCCTGTGCCGAAGAGATTTCTGAGTTGCACGTCAACAAGACCCATGACGTACCCACGTTCGCTTTGTCGGGCACCCGGAACGTAGCCAACCATGCCATCGAAACGGTTCGGGCTCCCTTCTTGAATTCGAATAAGAATCCCACCTTCCTTTTCCTCCGTCATAAACAACTCCGGCCTATGAACCTTCGAGAACAGCCTCAGTTTTTCAACTCTTCGCTGTACGAGTTCCAGCATTCCAGTCCGGAACGGCACGCCGGAACCGATGTTCACTTCACGCGAGATCACATGGCTTTTCGTGACACTATTCCCTTCAACCCTTACATGTTTCACAACGAAAGGAATACCCTCCTCAATTTCAAGTGTAACATCTGCAAGCATTATTTCATCGCGTGGGTGAAATCGTATCTCCTTCACGGTTGCAGTGGCAAAGGGGAAACCGCTTGCTTCATACTGCTTGAGGATTCCTTCAATCGTCTGCTCCAACACCCCTTCAGTGAACGGTGACTCTTCGTCAACGAGTGGCTCATTGAGAAAGATTGATCGAAGTCCAATGAGCTGAAGCGCGCTGAGAACGGCACGTTTCCCTTCGTTCAGCGCAACGATTAGTTCAACCTCTTGAACATCGTTCAGACCAGTGGAAACAGAATCTATCACAAGAAATGGAAATCCGCGGCGGGCATATTCTTTCCGAATCCGATCAAGAAGATCTCGCAATCCCTGATCACTTCCGGCAGAAAATGTGTCAAGCCTAACCCACGACTTGATCTCGTTTGAAGAAATACTCTTGTTTCCGACAATCCGAAGAGTGGTTGCTTTTCCTTCCTGTCCTCGAGCTGTAGTGTTTTGAACGGAAAGACATATGATCAACAAAAACAAACAAAAAAAGCCAGTGCACGTTTTGTGAACACTGGCTCCTCTGCTCGAATACTCCGCCGGCAATGGTGAAGATGTTGCTTTGGTCAAATCAGTCGCGAACCCTTCCAAACATATCGGTCGTAGGATACCGAAGACGATAGTCACCAAAACCTGAATCATCTGTGAAGATGAATTCGCGGTTGAGATTGTAATAGTACCAAATCTCGTACGGTTTGTTGCTCGTTTCAAATGGGCGCCGCTCGATATTGTCGGGCTGACCGAAACGTACAAAGACCATTCCCATATCCGTGCGCCAGCCATCGATGTAATGACCGAAAGTCCTGTTGGCGTAATCAACGCGCTGGTAGTACTCTTCCATCAGTTCATTACGGGGAGTCTGCGGATCTGGATCACGTTTGGACCAAAACTCCAGAAACCGTCGTTTCTTATCTTCAGAATCTCTTGCCTCCCTTATATAAGCCATATCTGAAGGGCGCGCGATATACATTAACTGTTCGATCGCTTTGTCAATTTCGGTAATCGTAATTGGAATGTCTGTCCATCGAACGACAAAAGTCCTCGATGTATGTGCGCGTGTGCTCTTGGAGGTTCCTATTGAATCAGCTTTCGGGATCGTCTCGACTGTCACGAAATATGTTCCGACAGGCAGATTGAGGTTCTCGACTTTCAGAAACGATTGTGTTTTCTGCGTTGGAGTGTGCTCGGTGTATCCTCGTTTATAGATTTCCTCGCGCTTGGCATTCTGAATTCTTAAGATAAGCTCCAGAGAGTCCTGAAGCGATCCGCTGTACAATTCGAAGAAGACGAAAAATCCGTCACCGAGTTGATTAATGTTGCCTGAAATGTTCGGGACAATACTCTTCCGCTCACCGGCAACAGAAAGACGATTAACGAGCATGATATCACTGAGACTTAACGAGTCCTTTTTGAAATCGGTGACAAGCAGTGCCTTCCGGACTTTGGATGTTTTCCGAGAGTCCTGATCTTGAACTTGAATAGCCACCTGATAATTGCCAGGTTCGATTTCAAATGACTTCTGCGTGAGACTGTGCATACGACTCGACGTCGTCTGGGCGAAATCATCAACGCGAACATCGACTGTCCATGTTCGCTCTTGTGCTAATCGTTGCTCGGCAGTATAAATCGCCATCGTTACATCATAGCGTGCCGTGTATGCATCACCCTGTTTCACAAACCGAAGTTCTTCGTGCGGGACCTGGACATACAAATCTATGCGTGACTTGTTCGAATTATCAGAAGCGTAGCTTAAGGCATCGAAGAAAAACGTTGGGACCGCCTGAGTCGTGGACCGCATATTGTCGACTTGGCCGATCAACTGAGACGGCAGCAGGCCTATGAAGAACATCACGACGAAGACTAACGGACTCAGGCACCGCAAGCTATTTCCCTTACACATTGATTGCATTCTCCTGATCATGGGGAATTGCATACAAATCGTATTCAACAGCATCAACAATCTTTACCTGACAAAAGTTGCCATCCGCACATTCGGCGGTAAAGCCCGCTGCAAATCGTTCTCCTTCTTTCACATACACTTCTTGATCGATCTCAGGCGCATCCCATTCGGTTCGACCCACTGCAAAGCCATCCTCATGGCGGTCAATCAGAACCCTTACTGTCGAACCAACGAGCGCGTTGTTGCGTTGGGCGGAAACTTCCTTCTGTAGCGCCATGATAGCATCACGACGCTGCTCCTTGATTTCTGCCGGAACTGGATCCGCAAGTGGGAACGCTATCGTGTCATCTTCTTGAGAGTACGTAAACACCCCAAGCCTATGAAATTCCATTTCACCAACAAAATCGTGCAGCTCTTGAAACTCGCGATCAGTTTCGTTTGGATATCCGACGATTAACGTTGTCCGAAGGGCAATATCCGGTACTGCGTCTTTGATTCGATGGATCAGATCGCGCGTGGCGCGGTTCGTAATTCCCCTTCGCATAGATTTCAACACTTCGTCCGACGCGTGTTGCACCGGCATATCGAGATAGCGGCACAGCTTCGGACTTTGTTGGAATGCCTCGAGAATCTCTAAGGGGAATTTCGCAGGATACGCATACATCAAACGAATCCATTCAATCCCGGAGACTTCGCTGAGTTCAAGTAAAAGCCTCTTGAGCTGTCGGCCTCCATAGAGATCGAGTCCGTAGTATGTCGTGTCTTGCCCAATCAAGATAAGCTCTTTGACCCCGCGTGAAGCAAGATGATTCGCCTCTTCCAAAATCGCTTCAATCGGTTTCGTACGGTGCTTTCCGCGCATCAACGGTATCGCGCAGAAGGAGCACGGGTGGTCACATCCTTCTGAAATCTTCAGGTAGGCGAAATGGGACGGTGTGGTGAGAACACGCTCCCCGAGTAACTCTTGTTTGTAATCGACCCCAAGTTCTGTTACTACATCTTGTAATTGGTTCGAGCCGAAGATCGCGTCCACTTCCGGGATTTCTGCAGCAAGCTCTCTCCTGTATCGCTCAGCGAGACATCCCATCACAATAACTTTCTTCAGTTCGCCTCTTTTCTTTCGCTCGAGTGCTTCGAAAATCGCATCCAGCGACTCCTGCTTTGACGATTCTATAAAACCGCACGTGTTGATCACGGCCACGTCCGCAAGGTCAATATCTGACACGAGAGAGGCGGAGCCACGCTTTAATTGTCCCAACAACGCTTCGCTATCCACGAGGTTCTTGGAACATCCCATCGTGACGACGGTTATTTTGTCCTTCTTCTCCACTTCCATACTTCCTTATG
>JANONN010000091.1:0-2480 GCA_031420835.1 Ignavibacteriales bacterium
AAAGCCGGCGGACGCAAGAAACGCGAAAGACGGACAAGTTGGCCAAACGATATCCAAGTAAGAAGTCTGACTTTTCGCTGGAGCGTGCGCGGATAAAAGTCAGACTTCTGCCTTGTTCAACAAAATCAAGCGACCAAGGACCATACTTATGATAGGAACAACTGTTTCTCACTATAAAATTCTCGAAAAGCTCGGTGAGGGTGGGCCTGCCCTCCGGAGCCCAATTCCACAACAAGGGTCACTCATATGCTAGGAACAACAGTCTCTCATTACCGCATCATTGAGAAGTTGGGCGAAGGAGGGATGGGCGTGGTCTACAAAGCCCATGATACCAAACTCGACCGAACGGTCGCGCTGAAATTCCTGCCGTCGTACCTCGGCACTGATGCGAACGAAAAGGAGCGTTTCCACCACGAAGCTCGCGCGGCATCGACACTCCTCCATGCAAACGTGGCGGTGATGTTTGAAGTCAACGAGCACGACGGCCATCTTTTTCTGGCGATGGAGTACGTGGAAGGACAGACGCTGAAGAAACTCGTCGAACAGGGTGAGCCGCTCTCCATCAAGAAGGTGCTGGAGATGGCCATCCAAATCTGCGACGGACTGGCAGCGGCGCACGAGAAGGGGGTTGTCCATCGCGACATCAAGTCCGACAACATCATGATTACGCCAAAAGGCCAGGCCAAAGTCATGGACTTCGGGCTTGCCAAGATCAAAGGGGCGTCGAAGCTCACCAGGGCCGGCTCAACACTCGGCACGGCTGCCTACATGTCGCCCGAGCAGGCACAGGGCGAAGAGGTCGACCAGCGTTCCGACTTGTTCTCATTCGGCGTTGTGCTGTACGAGCTCCTGACGGGCAAACTGCCGTTCAGGGGCGAGCATCAGTCGGCGATGATGTATTCGCTCATGAATGAAGACCCGCAGCCCATCGCACGGTTCAATCAGAAGGTGTCGCCAGAGCTTGAACGGATCGTGTCAAAAGCTCTCGCAAAGGACCGGGAAGAACGATACCAACATGGCGAAGATCTGCTGGCGGACTTGCGAAGGGAGCGAAAGTCCATAGAGTACGCAAAGGCGGGCTACACGACCATCTCTTCATCTCCACAATCGGCGCCTTCGTCGAAATACAAAAGCAAGCCGCTTGTCATCGGCATCGCTGCGCTCGCGGTTGTCGCCATGGGGCTGTATCTGCTGTTCGCCGGACGCGTGCAAGCGGTCGATTCACTCGCCGTGTTGCCGTTTGAAAATGTCGGCGGATCGGCGGAACAGGAATATCTCGCCGACGGCGTCACGGAGAGCATCATTAACAACCTCACGAGGATTTCTTCATTGCGGGTCGTCCCCCGCAGCACCGTGTTCCGATTCAAGGGAAAAGATGTGGATATTCAGGCTATCGGCTCGAAGCTTGATGTCGGCGTGGTCTTGTCCGGGAGGATTACCCATCGTGGCCAAGAACTGGATGTCCAGGTCGATCTGATTGACATCAAGCGGGAATCGCAATTGTGGGGAAACCGATATCAATCGAATGCCGCCGATGTGCTGACGCTTCAGGAGCGCATCACCAGCGACGTCTCATCAAAGCTTGGCATCGGTCTTTCGTTGGAGGCTCGTGAGAAGCTGTCGAGGCGCGCCACCGATAACACACAAGCGTTTCAATTGTACCTCCAGGGGCGCTACTACTGGAATAAACGAACTTCGGTGGCATTGGACCGCGCCATTGATTTCTTCACAAAGGCGATCGGTCTTGACTCCTCCTATGCCCTCGCCTACGCCGGGTTGGCGGACTGCTACGCAATTCAGTCGCAGTACTCGGGGATTCCCACACGCGTTTCGATTCCGCTCACGCAAGCCGCCGCACGCCGCGCGCTCGAGCTCGACAACTCGCTGGCGGAAGTTCACACGTCGCTTGCATTCAGCTATTACCAGGACTGGAACTTCCAGGAGGCAGAGCGGGAATTCAAGCTCGCCATTTCGTTGAATCCGCGTTATGCAACGGCGTACCATTGGTACAATATTCTGTTGGCAAGGTCGGGACGGATCGATGAAGCGTCGGCAGTCATTCAAAAGGCGCAGGAACTTGACCCTTATTCTCCGATCATTACGCTGAACGTCGGGCTCATCGCTCTCAACCGCGGGCAGGGCGAAGAGGCGCTTCGCCAGTTTAAGAAGTCGATTGAACTTGATCCATCGTTTGCAGCAGGATATACCTACGCCGGATTGACAAATTTTCGATTAAAAAACTATTCCGAGGCCGGGACGCAGTTGGAAAAATCTGTAGAACTTTCCGGCCGCTCCAGCGAAGCTGTTTCATTTCTTGGGTATTTCTACGCCAAGCAAGGAAGGCGAACCGATACAATGAAGCTTCTGAAAGAATACGAGCAGCGCTATCAGGCAGGAGACGGCGCCGCGTATAACATCGCCCGCATGTATGCAGGCCTTGGAGAAAAGGAGAAAGTATTTGCGTGGCTTGAACAAGATGT
>JANONN010000092.1:0-2621 GCA_031420835.1 Ignavibacteriales bacterium
TCTCAAACTTTTTCTCGTCAATCTCTTCAAGGAGTCCGGCCTTCGACTTTTCTGATGCGGGCTTGTGAAATCTCAGATAGAAATCACCCTGTGCCGAGCCAAACGGTTGAAGAAGTGACTTGCCTGACTTTTGAGCGGTCGGTTGATGATGGATTTTTTCGAAATCGAACCCGGCAAATGTGCCCGCCCGGATGGTGGCATTGCGTACTTGAAATGTGGGGTTGTGGAAGGTGAGCGTCAAATGTCTGTTTAGTTTCAGAACTTTGTACATACCGTCGAAGCTACGCTTCAGGAGTGTGTGATATACTTCGAAATCTTTGTGCTGTTTTTCGTTTCGCACAATTTCGTCTGAAGCCATCTTCTCAAGGTAACCACGATCTTTCTTGAGCCAAGCTGCCCACATATAGGAAAGCTCGCCATATTGAATTGACGCATCGTAAGGAGGATCGGTGAAGATGTAATCAATACTCCGCGATGTCATCTTGTCGAACACGTCAAGACACGAGCCTGTGACAATGCAAATATCTGCACTGTCTTCAAGAAACGAAGAGAGTCGTGTAGTAACCTTAACCCCTTTGTAGTACTTGTTAGATTCTATCTTCGCTTTCAACAAGCCCTGGTGACCAACCATAGAACTCTCAAATTTTCTCCAGACGTTCTGTTCCATGAACTCTCTCGCATACCAGTAGCTATGCTGTGTCCATCCCGTTGACGAAAAGGACGTGTGGTGACTTGTTGGTAGGGGATCGCTTACCGCAACCATTGTCGAACATAGATGAACCATTGAGGAAAAAGCAATCTTCAGAAAATCCCTTAGCTTATCATCTTCTTCCTTCTCAATTGCGTTCATCAGAATTGCCAGCGCATAGAGATTCCGCGGCGTAAACATCTCATCAACTCGTTCATACTGTTGCTTCTCTTTGAAGGGGAACCCGTCGGGGTAGTAAAGTGGGTTCTTCGGATACCACAGCCTTTTCCTCTTGAATTCTTCAACGATCTCTTTGATGCGCTTAAGGTCCTTCGGTTTTGGCTTTCCTCCCTTCTCGACAACTTCTTTGCAATGAGGACACTTGTAGCGAAGCTCCAAAAGTGTAAGATTCCTTTTCTCGTCGCGTTTCCAGACGGAACACTCCACGGGAATCGCCTCACCGCACTTGCGACACTCAGTCAAATACAGATCGGTTATTATACCTTTGACTTGTTTTTCGACTCTCTCAAATGCTTGCTGCAGTCTGAGCGGCTCTACATGTTGAATCGTCAGCCGTAGGATCTCCGTCGCAACAGGGTTAAGATCCACCGCAATCACTCGTCTCCCAAGTTTCAATGCCTCAAGCGCGGCAACACCACTTCCTGAGAAGGGATCCATTACAATGTCGCCTTCCTTAGAATATGTCTTAACAAACTCCGAGACGACATTCCAAGTTTTCCGTCCCCAGAACTTATGCCAATTGTACATCGGCGTATGAGCAAGCGGAGGAATTTGATGATTGAGATGTTCCATGAGTAGAGTCTTAAGTAAACTTCACATTCAACGCGCCGAAGCCAGCATAGTAACCATTTGTGTCAAGCTCCTCTTCGATCCGGAGAAGTTGATTGTATTTGGCGATCCGGTCGCTGCGGCTTGCCGAGCCTGTCTTGATCTGCGCGGCGTTCGTCGCAACGGCAATGTCCGCGATCGTGGCGTCTTCTGTTTCGCCCGAGCGGTGACTCAGAATCGTGGTGTACTTCGCCCGCTTCGCCATCTCGATACAGTCGAGCGTTTCGGTGAGCGTGCCGATCTGGTTCACTTTGATCAGGATCGAGTTCGCCACACCTTGATCAATTCCCTTAGCCAAATACTCGACGTTGGTTACGAAGAGATCGTCGCCAACAAGCTGCACAGAATCTCCGAGCACTTCAGTCATCATTTTCCATCCATCCCAATCATTCTCCGCCATACCGTCTTCGATTGAGATAATCGGATACTGACGCACCCACTCTTCCCAGAACTTCACCATTTGCTCGGATGTCCGTTCCGACTTATCCGATTTGCTGAAGACATATTTCTTTTTTTCTGAATCATAGAACTCGCTCGCTGCCGGATCGAGTGCAAGGTAAACCTGATCACCCGCTTTGTAGCCGGCTTTCTCAATGGCTTCGAGAATCACTTCGATCGCCTCGACATTCGATTTCAAGCTCGGCGCAAATCCGCCTTCATCCCCCACCGCAGTATTATATCCTTTCTTGTTCAACACAGACTTCAGCGAATGGAAGATCTCTGTGCCCATCCTCAAACCTTCCGCAAACGAAGGTGCATCAATTGGCATGATCATGAACTCCTGCGGATCGACATTATTGTCCGCATGCTTTCCGCCATTCAGGATATTCATCATCGGCACGGGGAGAACGCGTGCATTCGCCCCCCCAATGTAACGGTAGAGCGGCATCCCCAGCGATTGTGCAGCAGCCTTCGCAACGGCAAGGGAAACACCAAGGATCGCATTGGCGCCGAGTTTGCTTTTGTTCGGCGTTCCATCGAGCTGCAACATCATCTTATCAATGCCGATCTGATCTTGTGCGTCAAAGCCAACAACTTCTTCGGCAAGGACGTCGTTCACGTTTGCCACAGCCTTCTGAACGCC
>JANONN010000093.1:0-5929 GCA_031420835.1 Ignavibacteriales bacterium
AGAACCTCGTGAGTGGAAAACCGACAACATTATAGAAACAACCGTCCACTTTTTCAACAAAAAGAGCCCCGCGGTCGTCTTGAATACCATAGGCACCTGCTTTGTCAAACGGAGAACCTGACGCGATATAGGAATTAATCTCCTTACTGGTCAGCTTCCGAAACCACACTTTCGTTCTTTCGACGCCGACGACCCATTGGCTTGTCCGCGCATCGACGATCGCAAATCCAGTGTACACAATATGCTTGCGGCCACTTAGGGACACGAGCATCTCTCGCGCCTCTCTTTTTGAGAGTGGCTTCCCAAGGATGTTCTTTCCCAGAACCACAATCGTATCCGCACCGACAACAATCCCCTTTTCGAGACGACCGGCAACATCACGCGCTTTGTCCAAAGCGATCCGTCTCGCGTTTTGGGATGGCGATTCCTTTTTCTCAAATCGCTCTTCTACTTTGCTGGGAACTACCTTGAAATGAAATCCGGCTTGCTTGAAGAGCAAGCGACGGCGCGGCGACTGCGAAGCAAGGATCAACTGCATGGAATTCATTGATGAGGAAGCAGGGCAGCGGTATAGTTGATCCCGTTTACCTGAACGTAACGTTGGTGTTATGGCTCAATGTACTTTCTCAATCCATGAGATTCAAGTTATTGCTGATTCCGTGGCAACAAATTCGGTTGTATAGCAACATGCGGAACACGGTTCATCTTATCCATAAGTTCTTACGCGTTGAAGGACCGAGTCATCGCTTTTTTCATCAGGAAGAATGAGTTATTGATTCCGTTGACTTTTGCCGCTTTAATCTCTATTATCTTCGCCGGTCATCTAACACTTGGAGGTTTCATGAAACGTCGAGATTTTCTCAAAACGACCGCAGCATCAAGCTCGCTCCTTTTTCTTCCTACTCTCCCCTATAACCGCATAGCGTTATTGAGTTTGTCGGATCCGGATTTTCCCAAGCTCGCAGATGTTGCGCTTGAAGTTGCCAAGTCTCTCGGCGCCACGTATGCAGATATTCGGATCGCACGCTACCGTACTCAGTCTGTCTCCACTCGTGAGAAGCGCGTAACGAACGTGTCTGACTCTGAAAGCTACGGGTTCGGCGTTCGTGTCATCGCCAACGGAACGTGGGGATTCGCTGCAAGTAAGACCGTCACTGCCGCTGAGATTGCAAAGGTAGCAAAGTCGGCTGTGACCATCGCGAAAGCAAACTCTAAGCTGCAACGAGAACCGATTCGTTTGGCGCCAGCGAAAGCCATTATCACGTCGTGGTCCACTCCCATTAGACGAAATCCTTTTGAAGTCCCGCTGCCGGACAAGATCGCGTTGCTCCTACGCATCAACGAGGAGGCGCTCAAAGTGAAAGGTGTGACGTTCTGCACTTCGGGAATGGCATTCGTCAATGAACACAAGTTCTTCGCCTCGACTGATGGTTGTTACATTGAGCAAGACCTTCATCGCTGCAACCCTTCCTTCGCAGTAACGTCGGTGAATCGGGAAAAAGGAAGCTTCGAAAGCCGCAATTCGTACTCTGAACCGCAAGGGATGGGATATGAGTACGTCGAAGATTACCCGTGGCTCGATGATGCTCGTCAAGCAGGTGAAGACGCGGTCGAAAAACACTCTGCGAAATCAGTGGAACCCGGAACTCGCGATCTCATCCTCCACCCTTCCAATCTCTGGCTCACGATCCATGAATCGGTCGGACATCCAACAGAACTCGACCGCGCTATGGGGATGGAAGCAAACTATGCCGGCACGAGCTTTCTGACGCTTGATAAACTTGGGACGTTCAAGTTCGGGAGTGACATCGTGAATTTCGTCGCTGACAAGACTCAGGAGAACGGACTTGCAACGTGCGGCTTTGACGATGACGGTGTACCAACAAAGCAATGGCACATCATCAAAGATGGAGTGTTTATAGATTATCAGACCACGCGAGAACAGGCGCACATCCTTGGTCACAAAGAATCGCACGGTTGCTCGTATGCCCAAAGTTGGGCTGATGTTCCTTTCCAGCGAATGCCCAATGTGTCTCTGGAGCCGGGGAAGAAGCGGCTAAGCCTGAATCAACTGATAGCCGATACCGAAGACGCCATTATGGTCAAAGGACGTGGCAGTTACAGCATTGATCATCAACGATACAATTTCCAGTTCGGCGGTCAGACGTATTACGAAATCAAGAACGGAAAGATCGCCGGAATGTTGAAAGACGTAGCGTATCAAGCACGGACACCCGACTTCTGGAACTCGTGCGATGCGATTTGCAGCGAAGAGGAATACTACCTTGGCGGATCATTCAACGACGGAAAAGGGGAACCGGGACAATCGAATGCCGTGAGTCACGGTTGCTGTCCCGCACGATTCAGAAAGATCAACATCTTAAATACGGGTCGCGGAACATGAAATCCGAAATGAAGATTGTGGGTAGACGCACTCGAACTGTTGTCACACCCGAAACGGCGAACCAATGGCTTCACACAATTCGAAAGCTAAGTGGTGATCGCCCGATCTGCCCACGTGGCATCTATCGCTTCAAATCCTTTGAGGAAGCAGACCTATGGCTGATGAAAATGTTGGTAAAGAGTATTCTCGAAACCCAACGGTAGATGATCTGGTCCTTATCTCCAAACATCTCAATGAGGCCGGAGCGCTCTATGTCGTCGTGGGTGGTTTTGCCATGATTCACCACAAGATGTTACGTGGCACCGTAGATATTGATTTGCTCGTTGAGCCTAGTGAACAGAATATGGTCGCAGTTAAGAAGGGGCTTGAGTGTCTTCCAGATCGGGCTGTACGCCATGTCGATCCAAAGGAACTTCTACAGTACGCGGTTATCCGAGTTGCGGATGAAGTATTGGTCGACCTTATGGGAAGAGCGAGCGACGTTACCTACAACGATGTTCGAGATGATATCGAGTTCGAAACAATTGACGGAGTCCGGATTCCGTATTTGAATGCAAAGGCGATGCTAAAGACGAAACAGACTCTCAGGGCACAAGATGAACTCGACAGATTGTACCTTCAATCCCTTTTACGGAATCAAGAATCGAAATGATCCCTTGAGACAATAATCAACAAAGGGCCAACCCTATGCTCAACGAAAAACAAGCAAAGCAATTGATCGCCAAGATCATCTCCTACTCCAAAGCCGACGAGGTGGAAGTCACTATTGGCGGAGGCGCTCAGAGTCACTTGCGGTTTGCCCGTAACGCGCCTTCAACGAGCGGCTCTGCGATGAATGAAGTAATCTCGATCCGCAGTACATTTGGGAAACGGAGCGGTGTTGCAACGACGAATCAGAATGATGAAGCTTCGCTTCGTTCAGCCGTTGGACGATCTGAGGAACTTGCCCGACTTGCCCCTGAAGATCCGGAATTAATGCCGGCTTTGGGTCCGCAACGATATCCGGCTGTCAAAGCGTACGATGATGCCACATCAAATAAGTCGGCTGACATTCTCGCTGCCGGAGCATCGGAATGCATCAAACAGGCTGAGGCAAAGAAACTCATTGCGGCCGGGTTTATTCGAACGAACGCTGGATTCTCCGCGCTTGGCAACTCGAATGGGTTGTTTGGTTATCACCGATCCACGAGTCTCTATTTCTCCGAGACAGTGCGAACACAAAAGGGAGATGGTTCCGGATGGGTCAGTCGCGCTTCACACAAGGCATCCGATTTGAACTTCAAAGAGCTTTCCCGTCTCGCAGTTGATAAAGCAGAACGGTCTGCAAAGCCACGAGAATTGGCGCCGGGGAAGTACGTAACGATTCTCGAGCCGTCGTGTGTCGGTGATATGATTCAAGGGATGGCATTTTCCCTTGATGCACGAAGCGCGGATGAGGGACGAAGCTTCTTCTCGAAAGTCGGCGGTGGAAACAAATTGGGGGAAAAGATTTTTCCTGACGCAGTCAATATCTATTCTGATCCAAACGACTCACAGGTGCCCGGTGCGCCATGGGGCGCAGGCGGACTTCCACAGAAGCGCGTGGAGTGGATCAAGGATGGCACGGTTGCCAATCTTGCGTACAACCGCTACTGGGCAGAGAAGCAGGGAAAAGAGCCAATCCCCTTCCCCTCCAACATCATCATGAAAGGCGGAACAGGTTCGCTCGATGACCTGATCAAATCAACGAAGCAAGGAGTGCTGGTAACGAGCTTCTGGTACATCCGCTCCGTTGACCCACGGACGTTGCTCTTGACTGGCTTGACTCGCGATGGTGTCTTCTGGATTGAAGATGGAACAATCGCTTATCCGATCATGAACTTCCGATGGAACGACAGCCCGATCAATGTGCTGAAGAACATTGATGCTATGTCCAAAGCGATGCGCGTTCCACCACGAGAGTCGCAATCCGGCAACATCGTTGTGCCGGCGCTTCGATTGAAGGAGTTTAACTTTACGAGTCTTTCGGAAGCGGTGTAGAACAAGGGAAAACAATGATGTTTGATGGATGAAAATAGGAGGCAACGAAACATCAGTCCACTTTGTCCACAAAATCCACTGTACGTCCAACTCGCCTACCTTTCCCAGATGAAAACCGAATCACAACTCATCACGCCACATGGTGGATACAGAAAACTGAAGAGCTTTCAAGTGGCAGAGTTGGTTTACGATGTTACCGTGCGGTTCTGTGACAAATACATTGACCGAAAGAGCCGCACGCACGATCAGATGGTCCAAGCAGCTCGTTCCGGTGTGCAGAATATTGCTGAAGGAAGTCAGGCGTCGGGAACATCAAAGAAGATGGAATTGAAGCTTACAAACGTTGCGCGCGCCAGCCTTGAGGAATTGCGACGGGACTATGAAGATTTCCTGCGCCAACGTGACTTGCCCCAATGGGATCGTAACGACCCACGCCGCGCCGACCTCATTGCAAGACGCCCAAAGAACGCCGATGAAGTTGCGCAGTGGGCTAAAGATGTTTACAGTGGACAACATGGACAGGATGGACCGTCCACTTTGTCCACAACGTCCATTTCTCCAGACTATCCTGAAATTGCTGCCAATGGCGCGTTGGCACTTCTGGCTGTGGCATGCAGTTTATTGGACCGTCAAATAGCTTCCTTGGCGGCAGCGTTCGAGCGAGAAGGCGGTTTCACTGAGCGGCTCTACAATGTCCGACAGAACTCCCGCAAAAAGAAATAGCTCCTAACACAATTTCACGTCAATTCCGAAACCAACACTCCGGCCAGTATCAACCCGCCCCCTAACACTCCAAGCCCACCGATGACTTCGTTCAATGCAAAGTATGCTATGATTGCAGCAACGACCGGCTCAACAGCAAAAATCACAGCCGCGCGTGTTGGCGTTGTGTCTTTCTGATACTTCGTCTGAACGTAAATGGCGACAATCGTTGCGAGAATCGTGAGATAAAGAATCCCCAAGATAAGCCCTGTTGTCAATTGAAGATGCAACGGCTCGACTGCCAAGGCAATCATTGAACCCGACACCGCGCAAAATCCAAACTGCGCGAGCGTAAGTCCCTCCGCACTTTCATTCTTACTAAAGACATCGAGATAGACAACATAGAGCGCGAAGCAAAAAGCACAACCGAGGGTCAGGAGATCGCCAATGTTGAATTCTGATCCTTCCGGCGATGTCAGAAAGTAAAGCCCGACGATGACAAGCCCAATGCCGATGACGTTCCCAATCTTCGGCGGCTTCCGCTCGATGAGCACTTGAAGAACGGGCGTCATCACCACCATCAGTCCCGTAACGAAGGCAGACTTCGAAGCGGTCGTGTACTGCAATCCAACCGTTTGGAGCGAAAAACCGAAGAACAGCAGCAATCCAAGTATCAAACCCTTCGAAAGCGATTTGAATCCAGCGGCCTTAACGCTGCGCCAAAAGATAAGAGCAAACAGGACACTTGCGAGCGCGAAGCGCAAGGCGATGTATGTAAACGGGTCTATCCCTTCGAGGAGGACT
>JANONN010000094.1:0-2283 GCA_031420835.1 Ignavibacteriales bacterium
GAAGTACAAGGTTAGTGTGTAATCAGCCATTAACTTGTGGTCGATCTTTGCGATGGCGGAATTTACGGCTTCAAAAGCTAGCGTGAATGCAACTATTCTTTTTGCATTGACCTCTGGACGTGCGAATATTCGTGCGTGAAGTTCGTCGAAGAGCTTGTAAGTTTGGTGGCATGTCCAAGGCTCTGACAAATCAAATCCCAAGAGAATGCGTGCTGCGTCCTGGTTTTCTATAACTTTCGGGATAGAAGTGGTCTCACCGCGCTTTATCTGATAGAAAATCTTACCCGGAAAGAGCGTCTCGAATTCCTTTTGTAGACGTCTTTGAATGGAACTATTCGATTGCAAGTCCCGTGCGCTGATGGGATTCTGGTTGTTGGTGTGATGTGTGATTTTTGTGGCAAGTGGGCTTTCCGGGCTTACTTCGATAATACGTGTGAGAATTTCCAGTTCAGGAGTTAGACCGGCCTGGTTGTCATAAAGGCTTGTGAGGCTCTGGCAGCCGTTGACGACAGAGTATCCTGTAACGGTGATAGATTTGCGTGCTTTCTTTACCGACTTGCTAAGAATTGTGAGCCCATTATGGAAAAGTAGAAAGTTCTTGTGCTCAGATGGATCCTGAATGCTGACGCCGATTTCCTTGTTTACTTTTGTTCGCCCGAGTGACTGACGCACGTTCCAAGCAAAAAGTGCAGCGCTAGCAATTCCGTCCAACTGTATTAGTTCTGAAGCTTTAAGTGATGCAAGATATACTCTTGTTCCATTTATTTTGTAGTGAGCGCATCCGTCTGGGTTTATCTGAAATTTTACCGGCTTAGTCATTGGGCCAGTGGGCCCGAGCGGAACGTACAATGACGCAAGCCTATTGGCATCATAGAGCGCGATCTGCGATTGGGAGGTTAGGAAGGTATTTGCGTTGTTGTCAGACAGAGCGTTTGTTACAAAAATGCCCCTCACGACATAGCCATTCAAAACTTTCTTAGCGACTTCCTCAGAGGTAATCAGCTTTGCGAGTTCCTTATTGCCAGTACTTAACGCCAGTTGTTCAATTTTTGTTGCATTCTCAAATTGCGAAAGGGTGCCCATAAACTCTTTCAGCTCTGTATCTCCGAGAGTCTTCGCAGGATTTTGGAAGAGTTTGCTTTGAAATACATCGATTGATTCTAAATTGTCGTCGACATAAATACCGTCGACACCTTTGTCATCGACGCCATCGCAAACGCAGTCACGCGCTTGATCCGGCTCAAGCCTGTAATAATGCTCGAGAAACCAAGCGAGGAAGGCGTGGCTTTCGGTACGACCGGGCTTGAGGTGATTAACAAAGTGGTCTTTCACGTTGGGGTACGTTAAATCGAGCGTTGTAGGCATTTCGTTCTTTCCTTGTCTATTCTGATTAGGAGCGTCTTAGGCAATGCCGCCAGCTTTCTGTTATTCTCCGCTGTTGAATACTAGTTCGCAAAAACAATTGCGGCTAACTAGTGTAACTACGACACTTCAGTGTCGTCTATTATTCCATTACGGTACAAACCACGACACTGTGTCGTTTATTTTGTCTTTCCGCCTACGTTTCACTTCGGCGGACAAGTAGAACACGATCCAACGGGCTAACAATCTTCCTTTCGTAGCATATCTACTCCTTCAATAAGTGTTCAAGGTGTTGCACCTAACTCAGGCCAAGGCGAAGTTTGATCATTGCCGCGAGAAGCGGAATCATGATCTCATGATGCCCTGTGAAGTTATATCCCCGACCATGCTTCTGTGTGGGGCGTTCAACAACGTTCACTGCGGGGCGGTAGTGACGCAGCATGTCGAAGTTTGCGGTCGTGAATCCTTTTGCCTTGTAACCAAGGTTTCGCGCGACAGTGAGCGCTTTCAGGAACACTTCGGGAAGGATCACCGCCGAGCCAATATTCAACGTCACGCCTCCTCCACTCATCTCCTTCACGCTATTGGCGAGAATCTTGAAATCACGAAAGCTCATCTCACCCGTAGCTGCGCCATCCATACTTGGCTGTTGATGGATGATATCGGTTCCGATCGCGGCGTGAACAGTGACCGGCACATCGGTCTCGTAGCACGCCGCCAGAATGCTTGACGACAGATACGGAGCCTTGAGGACGATAATTTTCTTTCCGAGCGCCTCGCCGTATCCTTCTGACGATTCGCTGAAACCCTTCACCAAAGCTTTGTTAATGAACTCACCGGTCTCTCGCGACATTCCGAACGTTCCATCCAGGATATTTACGGCCACATCTTCCGATGTTTGTCCCCACATCGCCGTCTCCA
>JANONN010000095.1:0-3902 GCA_031420835.1 Ignavibacteriales bacterium
AAGCAACAGTACTTCTTCGTCTCCTGCTCGTTGCTCGATATGATTCGGGTGCACCTCCTCAGAGGCAACGATCTGAGGAAGTTCCACAAAAGCTATGCGATCCAACTGAACGACACGCACCCTTCCATTGCCATCGCAGAACTGATGCGCTTGCTGGTTGATGAATCCATGATGGATTGGGAAACGGCATGGAACATCACATGCAATACGTTCGCTTATACGAATCATACGCTCCTTCCCGAAGCATTGGAAAAATGGTCGCTCCCACTGTTTGCCGAGGTTCTTCCACGGCACCTGGAGATCATTTATGAGATCAATCGAAGATTTCTCGATGAGGTGAGGGCGAAAGGAGTTGACGACGCCAAGATTGCGCGGCTTTCCATCATTGATGAAACGGGGCACAAATACATCCGGATGGCAAACCTTGCGAGCGTTGGAAGTCATGCCATCAATGGCGTGGCGGCATTGCACACGACGTTGCTCAAGCGGGATGTGCTCCACGATCTTCACGAGTTGCATCCTGAAAAGTTCTTCAATATCACCAACGGCGTTACTCCTCGCCGATGGGTTGTGCTCGCTAACCCGCAACTTACGAGTCTGATCTCAAGCAAGATCGACGACGGATGGATCAACAATATGGAGGGACACCTACAGGAACTTGAACCGTACGCCGATGACGAGGAGTTTCGGCATGCGTGGCAACACGTAAAGTACGAGAACAAAGTGCGGCTTGCGTCGATTATCACTCAGCGTTCTGGCGTTGCTGTGGATCCCGACACGATGTTTGATATTCAAGTGAAACGTATCCACGAATACAAGCGCCAGCATCTGAATATTCTCCACGTCATCACATTATATGACAGGATCAAGTGCAATCCCCAACTTGAGACGACTCCCCGCACTGTCGTCTTCGCCGGTAAGGCCGCGCCCGGATATTTCTTGGCGAAGTTGATCATCAAGCTCATGAACGCCGTTGCTGAAGTCGTGAACATTGATCCTGATGTGGCGGGAAGGCTGAAAGTTGCATTCCTGCCCGACTTCAATGTTAAGAACGCACACGCGATCTATCCGGCTGCCGACCTTTCGGAACAGATCTCCACAGCAGGCAAGGAAGCATCGGGGACAGGGAATATGAAGTTCTCGATGAACGGCGCGTTGACCATCGGAACGTTGGACGGAGCGAACGTTGAGATTCGTGAGGCTGTGGGGGCGGAGAACTTCTTTCTCTTTGGCCTTACCGCAGACGAAGTTCGTGACACGCAGACACAGGGTTATGACCCAATGAAAGTGATTCAATCGAACGGTCAACTTCGGCGTGTGCTCGATCTAATCGCCCACGGAACATTTTCGAAGGGAGACACCAATCTCTTCAAGCCGCTTATTGATTCGCTTATGCATCACGATGAGTATATGCTGATGGCTGACTATCAGTCGTATGTTGATTGCCAGGACAATGTTGCCAAGGTGTATGGCGATCGAGAGCGATGGGCGCACATGTCGATCCTGAACGTAGCACGCATCGGAAGGTTTTCGTCGGACCGATCAATCAGGGAGTACGCGGAGAAGATCTGGAAGGTGAAACCGGTGAAGATTGCCATGGACTAAATGTTGATAAAGGGTTTTTAGGGGAGTTGTCGGCCTTATATCTCATTGTCTTAAAGGGGTTTCCCTCAAGAGTCATCTGAAACACCGCAAATTTGGCAAGTGTCAAAAGTTGACATTTAAGTAACTGATACTATATTTGATACTATCTAATGCAACAAGTTCGCCGCGCAGACGTAAAGAGACTTACCAATTACATCGACGATTTCAAGAAATCTCCCTACAGGGCGGCTCAGGAAATCAAGCTAAATGAACTTTCCAATCTGATGAATAAAGTGGGATTTACAGGACCCGCCAACAAGAGCGGAACTGTGAAAGGTTTTTCCCATGAGCTTCTTCAATCTCACCCCATGCTTGTGGACGGCCAGTTCACGGTACACATCGCAGGGAAAAAGGTTGTTACAATACGTTACCTTGACTTCAAGAAATATGTTCTCCCATACATAGAACAAGTACTGGCTGCATTTGAAGAGCAAGGCTTGATAACAGAGGAGGATGAAAATGTATAGCTTTGACGATTATACTGTCCAGATCTATCAAACCCCCGAGGAGTACTACCTCGAAGTCCCGGATCACCGATTTGTTGCGTACTTGAGGGAAGTTCCTGAGGCTTCCCTTCATGCTTATGGTCCTACTCATGAGAAGGCGACAAGAAATCTTAGAGAACTCTTCGAAGGTCTAAACGTAGAGGTAGAGTCAAAAGGGAAGTACTTACCACCACCAACTTTAAGGGATACAGAAGAATTCAGCGGTAGAATGGTTCTTCGCATGCCGCCATGGCTGCATAGACTTGTGGATCAAATGGCCGATGAGGAGGGTGCTAGTACCAATAGCTTTATTGTGAACCGTCTAAACAGAACAGTAACGATGGAAGAGATGGTTCATCGGGTCATGCAAAAGCAAGAGAACTTGTTCATACGATTAAGCTATCTTGTCCAGACACCAACAATTACTCGTCACATCAAGAAGAAACAAACCAAAAAGTTAAAACTGCTGGCTAGTGCTACTCCAAAACTAGAGTACAACGAAACCACATACGGAAAGACAGGTTAACATGTCAAAGAAAGCGTCCCCTAAAGAATACTTGAATGCTCTGGGACAAATTGATATCAAGAAGGTCAACTTCATTGAAGTTGCTTGCAAGCTCTTCACCAAGAATTTGAAGGAAGGATCCATCGACGTCGATGCCAGGAATGATGTTGAGTTTCACACGGACGACAACTCACAAACCTTGGCTGTCATTGACAAGTATCATTTCGAAGGCAAGGTGAAAGAATCTACCCTGTTTGCTCTCGATATGAAGATAATGGTTGTCTTCGAGACAAAGGTCAAACCAGATGACGCGTTTTTCACTTTGTTTGAACAGAACACTCTGAAGGTGATTACTTACCCCTATGTTAGAGAGGCTGTGCAGGATCTCACCACGAAAATGGGTCTGACTCCTCTTGTATTGCCAATGTGGAGGGCCCCACTCAAATCGAACCCTGAGTATCTGAAGCCTGGAACAATTACTGAAGAAACCGTAGCGAGAGGAAGTAGAAAGGGAGGATGAATTCAATAAATGTAATAATTGAGATTTTTGATACCCCCATTCTCGTACGGCCGAAAAAAGGCGCTGAGCTTACGTCTCACATCAAGATTGTTCTCGATTTACTTTCAAAAAGTGTTGAAGTTGATTTCAAGGGATATCAGTTGCTGCTAAACCTGGCCCTTGAAAACGCACAACTCAGGCGGTGGCTCTTGAGTGTAGCAAGAAGTGGATAATCCCAAGTCCTAAATCCAAATAAGATCAAAAGTAGAGCCGTTGAGAATGCATCTCCTACGTCACAAAATCCGGTCGGTCTTTCAGTTTCGGTTCTGAGACCGGCAGAAGTTTCCCATCCTGAATTGATTCCACAAGTGAAGCATCGTTGAACCAGCTCGGCGGCGGTGTGTGTCCCCAAAACGTCGCACGACGCGGATCGTTGATATTCCAGCGAATCGGCTTCCAATCCGGATCGGGGATGATGTAATCGCCCGTGTAAAGCTCGATGCGGTTTCCATCGGGGTCGCGCAAGTAGAGAAAAAAAGCATTACTCAAGCCGTGCCGGCCCGGTCCACGCTCAATGCTCTTCACGAGTCCGGCGGCTGCGAGTATGTCACATGCACGCAAGATACTCTGTTGATCGCTTACCCAAAATCCCCCGTGATGCACACGCGGTCCAATGCCGTTCATCAATGCAATGTCATGAACATCCTGCTTCCGGTGAAGCCACGCCGCCCATAGATTCGCCGGTTCGGTGTCGGTAACCGTATATTCC
>JANONN010000096.1:0-10168 GCA_031420835.1 Ignavibacteriales bacterium
GATCGAATGAACCAACGGTCAGTGGGGTTGGACCGACGCAATAGTAACCCTCGACGGTCTCATGGCTATCGGTTGAAACGTACGTCATATAATCTTGCTGATGAGGTTCATTGACAACAATCTCCATCAGTTCCACGGCGACTTCGATCTCATCGGGACGGAACATACCCGTTGTGCGAAGAATCTCGGTAAGCGGGGCGATGTCGTCTTTTCGAAAAGCACGGATCGGCATACTCCGGATTACGGCGTCCTCTCCAGTGCGAACTCAACGATCTTGCCGACCGCCCCTTCGAACGAAAGTCCGTACTCACCTATCGAGCGAGCGAATCCAGCATCATCGGATATGTCTGGATTCGGGTTGACTTCCAGCACGTAGGGCGTACCATTTTTCAGGCGAACATCCACGCGTGCGTAATCACGACACCCCATCACGTGAAACGCTTTCAAGGCAATGTCCTTTATCTTCCGTTCAAGGTCGGTGGAGAGGTTGGCCGGACATTTTCCGACGGTCCCAATGAACTCCGCGCTTCCCTGCATCCACTTGCCATTGTACGTAACGATCTTCGGATAACCCTCTGGTAATCCGGAAAAGTCTATCTCAGAAATCGGCAATACGATCGGTTTCTTGTTTCCTATGATCGCGACGTTCAACTCGCGACCTTCGATGTATTCCTCTACCAACGCCGGCTGATCATACGTTTGAATGACATGGCGGACTCTCTTCCTCAGCGCGGTGATGTTTTCAACAACAGAGTCATTCTCGATCCCTAAGCTCGCATCTTCACGTGAAGGTTTCACAATGAGCGGATAACTCAGATCAAACCCGTCTGCACTCAACTCTGTGATGTTTCTAAGAAGAACGAACTTTGGCGTGAGGATCTTGTAGTAGGCAAGGATCTCCTTCGTGCGAACTTTGTTCAGACACGTTCCGAGCGCAAAGGCACCCGCGCCGGTGTACGGCACGCCAAGCAATTCGTAGATCCCCGCCACATGCATTTCATGAATGGACTCATTCCCCACCGATTCACAAAGATTGAAGATAAGGTCAGGTTGTTTTTCATCGACCACTCGAATCAGTCTTTGCACATCTCCATTCATATTAAAGAGAGACGCCCGATATCCCATGGACTCCAATGCGCTCTGCACATGCTCTCGCTCTTCCAACACCCCGACTTCAGAAAGATCAACCTGTTCCGGCTGCACAGCCGCCATCACTTGTTGCCGCGTTGCAAGCTCTTGAATCTTTCCCGATTCAGATATGTACTTGCGGCCATCGCCTGTTTTGATTGTCGGCTCATTGAAAACGATGAGAACGTGTATTCTTTTCTTCATAGAGTCCCTGATCGGTGGACAAGAGTATGGTTGGCTAAGTGCTTCATATATAAGGGATTAGATAAACTCATATCGGGAAAGGGCGGAGTCTAACACGCGCTGGATCATAGCGTTATAGGAAAGACCTGCAGCTCGCGCAGCCTTCGGAAAACACGAGTGTTCCTGCGGATTTGGAAGAATTCCGGGGAGCGGATTCAACTCTATTATATGCGGCCTCTCCTCAGAATCAAGCCGTACGTCAATGCGGCACCAATCGCGGCATCGAAGTGCGCTGTAAGCCTGGCGGCAGACCTCTTCGATCCGGGCTCGCAGTGAAGGAGAAAGTTTCGCGGGACATTCATGGACGTCGATTGGATGATCGATCTGATCCCAAATCCATTTCGCTTCATACGAATAAATGGGATTGACTCCAACAGGAAGAGAATCGAATCGCATTTCGACGATGGGAAAGATTTCAAGATTCGGCTCATTGCCGAGAAGGGCAACGGTAAATTCCCGACCGGGGAGAAACTGTTCGACGAGCGCCGGTTCTTCGTACTCGACAATGATCTTCTCAACTTGTTCTTCAAGTTCTCGATTGGTGCGAACGACAGACGAGTTGAAGATCCCCTTGCTCGATCCTTCATGCAACGGCTTGACGATGGCTGGAAGTGGGACTTGAACCTGTGAAAGGTCCTTCAGGGATGAAACGACAGAAAATAACGGAGTCGGAATTTTGTAGTAGGAGAGAATTTCTTTCGCTCGGGATTTATCGAGGCAGATGCCGAGCGTTACCGGATCGGAACCGGTGTAAGGAATGCCAAGCATTTCCAATATTGCCGGAACTTGCGCCTCACGCGATGCACCATTCATCCCTTCTGCAACGTTGAAGACAATCTCTGGCTGAACCTGAAGGAACTTCTGGAAGCATTCTTTGTCCGCTTCGATCAGCGTGACGTTGTGCTGTTCTTCCAGCGCCGCCTTGACGGCATAAATAGTTTCCTCAGTATCCCACTCTGCGTATGTGTCAGCTCTCTGTTTTAGGAGTTGTGTTCTCTGCAACACAAGCGGCCCTTCACCGCCATCTTCCTCCGCCTCAACTCGCTCACGAGAACCATCCTCTTCTGTGTCTCTCTTCATGTTATATGCGAGAGCCACGTGCATTCGCTTAAGCAAGCAGTTCGTTCAACCTTTCGATTGGTGAGGGAACGTTTGCATTTGTATCAATGAACAACAGTAAGTGCTACAAATATAGCGTTTTACAACTTGTTGTCAAGAAGAAAGTGCGAATTCGCGTCTGAGGAAGCAAGTTGTACTTGACATTGAAGAAGGAAGATGAGGTGATGGATCAATGGAGTAGTGGAGTGATGGAGTAGTGGAGTGAGGAAACAAGAAACTGAAAACAAGAAACCAGAAACTGGAAACCGTTTTTCAACCAAACTTCATTCCACACTTCTGACATTCTGCTGCATCTTCACGCACTTCAGTGCCGCAGTTCTCACAAAAGAACTTTTGAGATGAGACGATGTCGCTCGGTGTCTCTTCGTGAACCGCGATCTGTTCTTCTTTTGACTCATCGTGCATCGTTGGTTGTTCTTGCGTACGTCGTGATGCCCACCATGCACGCAATGCCACAAGAAATGCGATTCCCGCTGCGATCATGCCCATAAGCGACTCTTTGCGCACAGCATCAATCAGCAAATAGCTACCGAAGAGTACGGCGATCACCACAGAGACCATGCTTGCGGAAGAACTTCGACCGGAGCTGGGGGATGGAGACGAAGATCCGCCGAACAGATCGCCAATGTCATCTAACCACGAATGCTCTTTCACGTACCCGCAGTGTGGACAGAATGTCGCTGCCTTCTTGAACATATTACCACACTGGGGGCATTTTCTTTCATCAAAAAGATCGTTCGTTTCCATACTCTTTTCCTTTCCTATCCGATAGAGGCCAGATCAATCAGATGTTTGAAGTGCGTTACAAAGTGTTTTCGTATCGGTTCATGCTTCGCTAACCGCAAGTGCGGATCCTCTTCAACAACGCTGAACGCTTCCTTCCGCGCGAGAACCAATATTTCGCCGTCTCGTACCAGGTTAGCGATTTTCAGTTGCGGAAGGCCGCTTTGTTTTGTCCCAAAGAATTCCCCCGGACCCCGTATCTCAAGGTCTACTTCAGCGATCTTGAAGCCATCCGTCGTCTCTATCATCGTGTCCAGTCGTTTTTTTGCCGAGAGCTTTTCATCGAGAACATCCGATCCGTCCTTTTTCCGTCGCCGGTCGAACCATTCGTAATTCGCGATCAGGATGCAGTATGACTGATCTCCTCCTCTTCCTACTCGACCGCGAAGCTGATGAAGTTGAGCAAGCCCGAATCGCTCAGCATCTTCAATGATCATGACCGTGGCGTTTGGGATGTCAATCCCAACTTCGATCACCGTGGTTGAAACGAGAATCTGGTACGTCCCGCTCTTGAACTTCTGCATCGTCTCCTCTTTCAGCTCCGACTTCATCTTCCCGTGCAACAGTCCAAGTCGGAATTCTGGAAACACATCTTTTTGCAGTTTCTCAAATTCGATCGTTGCTGCCTTCAGATCAACTTTCTCCGATTCTTCAATAAGCGGAAATACAATGTAGGCCTGTCTCCCACGCTTTACCTCTTCTTTTACAAAGTCGAAGACTTTCGATTTCTGTTTTTCTGAGCGCAAAGCGGTTTTTACCGGCCGTCGATTCAGCGGCATCTCGTCGATGACAGATACATCAAGATCGCCGTAGAGCGTGAGCGCCAACGAACGGGGGATCGGCGTTGCCGTCATGACAAGCACATCGGGATTGCTTCCTTTCTGGCGCAACTCCGAGCGCTGCATTACACCAAAACGGTGTTGCTCATCAATAACCACAAGGCCAAGCTTCGCGAACTCCACTTGTTCTTCGATCAAAGCATGCGTGCCCACAACAATGTTGGCCCCCCCTTGACGTATATCTTCTAGGATATCTGTCCGTAGTTTGCGGCGCTGGCCGCCGATCAACAACCGAACCGCCACCGTCATTCCATTTAAGAGGCTTGAAAGCGTCCGGGCATGCTGCTCGGCAAGGATTTCGGTGGGAGCCATGAACGCCACTTGGTATCCGTTCTCGGCCGCGATCAGCATCGCAAGCAGCGCGACGATCGTCTTTCCGCTTCCAACATCTCCCTGAAGCAATCGGTTCATCGCCTTCGGCATCTTCATGTCGTCTGCAATCTCGCGAATGACTTTACGTTGTGCAGTGGTAAGCTCAAACGGCAGCGAATCCACGAGTCGGCGGGCGAGTGTGCTCTCTTGATTGAAGGGAATCCCTGGCAGTTCATTCTTGTGGAGTTGCTTGCGGATCGCAAGCATGAGTTGAAGGAAGAAAAGCTCGTCGAACTTGAGCCGTCGTTGCGCGGCGGCAAGTTCACTTCCGCTTTCCGGAAAGTGGATGTTCTTGATCGCAGCTCGTAATTCCAACAAACCGAGCTGTTCCCTAAGATCATTGGGAAGTATTTCTTTGATCACATCAAGGCGATGCGAAACCGCTTCCCGGAGAGTACGGCGAAATCTGCGGCTATCCAGACCAACTTTCTGAAGCTCTGCAGTCGAGCGATACTTCGGAATGATCGCGCCGGTGTTGACGAGCTTTCCCCAGTCGGGTTCATCCTCTTCCAATGTTCCGCCCAACCGATCGAAGTCAGGGTGGACAAACTGAGCGCGTCCGTACTTATCTTCGCTCGGAAAAGCCGAGCACGCAAGCACCTCGCCCACTTCAAACAAATCTTGATACCATTGAACACCTTCAAACCATACACACGTGACATAGCCTGAGTCATCCTTCAGCGTTACAAACAACATAAGTCTGTTCGCTCGTCTTGAGCGGCGCACTTCGATTCGCGCCACTTCGCCGATGATCGTCACTTGTTCTTTGATGTGAAGATGGTGCGAGAGGTCTCCGATACGAACAATAGTACTTCGATCAAGATACCCGCGGGGAAAATAGTAGAGCAAATCGTAGAGCGTTGTGATGCCGTGCGCTTCGAGCGCAGCCGCGCGTTTCGGCCCAATGCCTTTGATGAACTGAAGAGGATTAGATGTTTCTGTTGATTTTGTCAATGAGTCAGTGTTTGGTAAGAGGAGATTCGAAGAGAAAATAGAGAACGAAGAGTTAAGACACAAATGGAATGGTAAATCTAACCAAAGGTGTCTTCAAGTCAGAAGTCAGAGGTCAGATGTCAGAAGTATGAAGTCTGATCTCTGATCTCTGACCCCTGACCTCTGGATCCCGACTTACAGCATGGCGGGATGACGATGACGCCGTCACTTCAACAAAATCATGCGGCGAGTCTGGCGAAACGGTCCCGACTGAAGAGTGTAGTAGTAAACACCGTTCGACAAGTGACTGGCATTGAAGTGGACTTGATGACGTCCGGCGTCCAGCGGCCCTTCAACCAGCGTAGCGACTTGACGGCCAAGAAGGTCGAACGCCTTGAGTGTCGTCTCTCCTGATTGCGACAATTGGAAACGTATCGTCGTGGAAGGATTAAAGGGATTGGGAAAATTTTGGGAAAGGGAAAACTCAACAGGAAAGTCAAGGTTCTCTACGTTGACTGGTGTTCCAACAATTACGGTGGGTTCAATCCACATGTACCAGCCATTAGCTCCTCCCTGGAACCAGGAGTCCGATACATTATGCCAAGAACCATCCGACCACCTTTCCCACTCCTGAGCCACGCGTTCTGCTTGAAGAAACGTGGAAATGATTCCAAGCATTCCCCAATCTGCGGATGTATAAGAACCAAAATCAACAGCCACAAAAAAGTTGAGCGGAACGCTTACCTGTTGAGCTAACGTGTGCTCCGTTGGCAGCTCGGGTGGTGAAAAAACGTTATCAACCGGTATTGATGCAACATTGTACTCTTGGGAGTAAAGAAGTCCCTGCGGCCCGGTGCTGGCACTTCCCCCGTAGACTTGCATTCGATACTTTTGATTGGTAATGCCCACCCGTTTATATCCAAACCAGACCCGGACTTTTGTCAAGCGACCTTGTGACGCACCCTGCGGTAACGTGAAGGCGGCCGCTTTTGTCAGGTCATCATAGAAATTCGTTCCGAACACAAAACCCGAGTCAAAGGGAGGACTGTCCACAACAAATAAGTGTTGAGTCCCATCCAAATTGAAATTGCGAAGCGCGACAGAAGTCTCTCCTAGATTCTCCGCAGTCCTGAATCCTTGTGATGCACTGAAAGGCCCTACTCCAATCGTGTTTTGGCCCCTCACTCGCCAGAAATACTTCGTGTTCAGAGTCAGACCTGTGACAGAAAAAGAAGTTGTGCTGATCCCAGTTGTGTCGACGATTCGTGTGTTGAAGAGTGAATCTTGGGAGAACTGAACGTGATACGAGATGGCATCTACGGCAGGATTCCACGACAACGTTGGGCTTGTGGAAACACCCGATTCTCCATTCAGCGGCGAAACCGGCACCGGTGCAGACGGCAAGCGCAAATTTGCAACGAGATTAATCCCCGTCGTCATCGCCGCAGGTAGTACGGTCACATTCGTTCGCGCTAAAGGATTGTCGATGCTGGGATCGGATGATTCATTCGGGCCATTATAGTACTCGGCAATGACCGGATCCTGAAACGAAAGATCGCTCAAGCTCGACGCATACGGACCCACCCTCGATCCACCCGTGAAGCTCGTATTGATCGGTTCGATTTTGATCCAGTACTCACTCGGGTCTAAGCCAACAATCGAATAGTTGCCGGTGTTGAGTTGCAGGTAATCTGTAACGATTGAAACACGATACATGAGCGAGTCGGAGATTTTGATCGCAAGGACATTCGCTCCACGGACGAACGAAGTATTGAAGCGCGTGACCGCACCAGAGATTCCGGCATTGGCTGCAAATGTAGGGGCCGGATATAAGCTCGTAACATCGATGATATCATCAATGTTCAGCGTTGCCAACGCAGTATCATTGTCGACAGAGAACGGATACATCGTTGGGATGTAGATGTCATCCAGATCATTACCGTTGTTGGCAAGGTTCACATGAATCTGTGTATGGTCAAGTCCGATTAAGTGGCCAAACTCGTGTATGAACGTTGCTTTGAATTGTTCAGGCGTGAATGTGTTTGAGAATTTGCCGTTCATCACTGCTTGGCCTTCGGTGTATAAGCCCCCTGAAGAGAACGAGCCTGCAAATCCGATTATCGAGTTGGAAGCACCTGCACCGAGGACTTGGTCAATGATGCTGCCATCTGAGTCAAAGACGATCGGGCTGAATCCATTCCCGCCACTTAGATACGTTAAGTAATTCGAACCATTAACATCCACCGGCAGGACTCCATTACGTGTAAAGCTGATCACGGCAGCAGAAACATCTTGCCACACTTGGAAGCTCACAACTGCAAGGTCCACTGCAACGTTGTTGTTGTATGAGCCAAGGGGACCAAGGTCGGTTCTGTACTCTATCGGCGTGTCCGTGCTGTATTTGACCGGAACTTCGTTCCGGACGTTCAATGGTCCACCCGCAAAAGTCTGAGTGGTAACGAGAGTAAGCAGGAAGTATGTGATCGTTGCCTTCATTATGATTCTTCGCATCAAGACTCCCGTTTACACGGGAGTGACATCAAATCACCTTTTCGTCATGCCCGCGAAAGCGGGCATCTCAGAGCGCACAGCAGAATAACCTTGTCAAGGGTCTCAATCGCTCAATCCTTGTAAGCCTTGACAAGGTTTCTCATCACTTCTTCACCACAGGAATCAAAGCGCGCAATGTCGCCGTAAACTCGTCGTAATCGAGGACGCCCGGATCCTTCGTCCTCAGCCACGACTTCTGCGTGATCTTTTTTTGGTTCTTCATCCCCTTGAAAAGGTTTTGTGTGCCGGTCGCGGATGAAACGGTTCTCTTCCCCGATTTCTCATCTCTTCCTACAGAGAATTTCCCCTGCTCCATTCCCACCGGACTCTGCATGCCAATATCGCTCGGCCCGTAGAGCAACAAAAGGACCTCCTCTCCTTCCTTGTATCGCGGCAACCCGGCCGGATAGAAAGCAATTCCATCCGCTTCTCCGCCGTATTGTTTGATCGTTACGCGACGACCGGACGCGCCGTACAAGTTCTCTTGCACGTCAAACGTCACATATGTCACGATGAGATTTGTTTTCGGATCACGCACACCTGTTCGCACCTCGACCACTCTCCCGGAGAAAATCATCCCCGCGTCAGCCACAAGCTGCTCTAAGTTCATCGGGATCGTGCGTTGCGCCAGCGCGGGCGTGGCGATTAACAATAATAGTAAAACGAACATATGAACCCTCTCATGAGAACTCGACGCCAATAATGTAGTGCCTTGGCAGAAGATATCCAAAAGGATTCAGCACTCACTTGCTCTGCGTCAAGTGGTGCTGATAAGAAGCTCGTACAAAATCTCGAAAGAGCGGGTGGGGATTGATGGCTCTCGATTTGAGTTCCGGATGAAATTGGCCCGCGACAAACCAAGGGTGGTCACTCAACTCAATGATCTCAACCAGCGTGTTGTCAGGCGACACACCGCTGATGACCATTCCTTGCTCGGTGAGCTTTTTGCGGAATTTGTTGTTCACTTCGTAGCGGTGACGGTGACGCTCGGAGATAAGTTCTTTATGATAAGCCTTATGCGCCTTGGTGCCTTTGACAAGTACGCACGGATAAGCGCCAAGCCTCATACTGCCGCCGAGATTCTTGACACCTTTCTGCTCCAACATCAAATCGATCACGTTGTTTTTAGTTTTTCTAAACTCCGTGCTATTCGCCCCTTTCAGTCCGCAGACATTCCGCGCAAACTCTATTACTGCGCACTGCAGTCCCAGGCAGATTCCGAAGAAGGGAATCTTCTTCTCCCGGACATATTGAATCGCCTTGATCTTCCCCTCGACTCCGCGTTCGCCAAATCCACCGGGAACGAGCAAGCCATGAACATCATGCAGGTATCTCGCGGCGCCGTGGTGCTCGATGTCCTCCGCTTTGAGCCAACGCAACTCCACTTCGACATCGTTCTCGGCGCCGGCGTGCACGAACGACTCCTTGATGCTTTTGTAAGCGTCGAGTAGATCGGTATACTTTCCACAGACAGCGATCAAGACCTTCCCGGTCGGATGCTTTACACGGTTGACGAAGCGAATCCATCGTCGAAGATCTGGTGAAGTGCATTTGAGATTCATCTTTTCAACGATCAGCTCGGCTAACTTCTCTTTTTCGAACACAAGCGGAACTTCATAAATAGAATCGACATCGTGTCCCCCTTTCACTGCCTCAGGCTGGACGTTACAGAAGAGCGCGATCTTCTCCCTTAGTTCTTTTGAGAGCGGTTTCTCGGATCGGCAGATCAGCACATCCGGTTGCACGCCAATTTCAAGAAGCGTTTTGACACTGTGCTGTGTAGGTTTTGTTTTCAACTCGCCGGCAGAGCGAATATACGGAACGAGCGTGACATGGATGTTCAACGCATGCCGGTGTCCCACCAGCAATGTAAACTGACGAATTGCTTCAAGGAACGGCAGGCTCTCGATATCACCGACCGTTCCACCGACCTCGGTAATCACAACATCATACTTTCCCGACGCAGCAACGGCAGAAATTCTCCGCTTGATTTCGTCCGTGATGTGCGGAATAACCTGAACCGTTGCGCCAAGGTAATCCCCGCGCCGCTCTTTTGAGATCACTTCATAGTAGATCTGTCCCGTCGTCGCATTGTTCTGTCGCGTCATGCTGATATCAAGAAACCGCTCATAGTGGCCAAGGTCCAGATCCGTCTCTGCGCCATCATCCGTCACGTACACTTCGCCGTGTTGAAACGGGTT
>JANONN010000097.1:0-3791 GCA_031420835.1 Ignavibacteriales bacterium
CATTCATCAAACGACGCGGATATGTCATTCCTGAAGACGTTCGTGTGATTTGTCCCGATGTTCTCCGTCATCGTATCGCGGTCACCTACGAAGCTGAAGCGGAGGAGATCACGTCGGAGCAGATTGTGCAGGAGATACTGAATGCGGTGGAAGTACCGTGAGTTTAAGCGGGTCAGCTTATCAGCGGATCAGGTAGTCAGCGGCTCGGAAGGGTTGGCGCCAACTATCATCTCACAACACTGGAGGGGAACAATGAAGGACTTCAGAAAAATCAAAGTATGGCAGAAGGCTCACGAATTAGCTCTTGCTGCATACAGAGCAACATCTGTATTTCCTCGTGAAGAGATGTATGGCCTCATAAGTCAGATTCGGAGGGCGGCGGCTTCGATTCCAACCAACATTGCAGAAGGATGCGGACGCGGCAGCGATAAAGAACTCTCTTGGTTCTGCCAAGTCGCAATGGGCTCGGCAAGTGAACTTGAGTATCATTTTCTGCTGTCAAAAGACCTTGAGTTTTTCGATGATGTTCAATACAAGAAACTCTCCGAACAGGTTATCGAGGTGAAGAAAATGCTCTCCTCATTCATTGTTGCGCTCCGTTCATAACTGATTGCCCAAGCGGCTGATGAGCTATCAAGCTGATAAGCTGATCCGCTAACTATGGAAACAAAAGAGCTTCTCAAAAAAGTCCGGCAGCTTGAAATTCGCACACGGGGGATGGTGAATCAAGTCTTCTCCGGTGAATACCATTCCGTCTTCAAAGGACGCGGGATGGAATTCTCTGAAGTGCGTGAGTATCAGTTCGGTGATGACATCCGCTCGATTGACTGGAACGTGACGGCACGGTTCGATCACCCCTTCATCAAAATCTTTGAAGAAGAGCGTGAACTGACGGTGATGCTTCTCGTGGATATGAGCGGTTCGCAGTTCTTCGGCTCACAGAAGCAACTAAAGTCCGATGTGGCCGTGGAGTTGAGCGCCATCCTTGCCTTCTCGGCGATGAAGAACAACGACAAGGTCGGGGCGATTCTCTTCACTGATCGGATCGAGAAGTTCATTCCTCCGCGTAAAGGACGGTCGCACGCGTTGCGAATCGTGCGGGAATTGCTGTCGTTCAAGCCGGAGCAACGAACCACGAGTCTGCGGACGGCTCTTGAGTATTTGAATCATATCCAGAAGAAGCGGTCGATCATTTTTCTAATCTCCGATTTCATGGACAGCGGATATGAGTCGGCATTGCGCATCGTCGGTAAACGGCATGATCTTATTGGTGTCGTGCTGCAGGATCCACGCGAGACCCATCTGCCGGAGGTTGGACTCGTTATGTTCCGTGACGCCGAGACCGGAGAACAGCGTTGGATAGATACGTCCGACAAGAAGCTGCGGCATGCCTTCGCGCAGTATCGTCGTTCGCTGTTGCAAGCCCGGAAAGGGACATTTTTGAAGGCGAAACTCGACGGCATTGAGATTCGATTGGATCAACCCGTGATGAAACCGTTGATTGATTTCTTCAAATTGAGGGAGAGACGATGGTGATTCAAATGCGGAATGCGGAATGGGGAATGCTGAATGACAAATAACGAACAACAAATAACGAATTGTCAATTGTGAATGGTGAATGCGGAGTATGGAATGTAGCGTGCGGATTGTGGAATGTGCGTTTCTTGCATCACGCCGTTTTGTGGGGGGACGGAGTTCGGAGTGTGAAACGCGAAGTGCGAATCATGGTTGCGCTGATGTGTGTGCTTCTGGGTACCACGAGCGCCGTGGCGCAAGACGTCAAGATCATTGCGACCGTTGATTCCACTCACTACCAGATCGGCGATTGGATTAATGTGACGGTCACCGCAGAGGTCGCGGGATCAGAGGAATCAATCCAACCTATCATCCGAGATAGCCTCGGGCAATTCGAAGTTCTGAAAATGAAGCAGCGTAACCGCCATACGTGGATGGTTCAGTTGACGACCTTTGACACCGGTCGCGTTTTCGTTCCTCCGATAGAATTCTCTTACACTCTGTCCGGTGACACGACCCGGCGCGTTGCGTTATCCAATGCATTGTTCTTGACGCTATCGGCTCCAGTTGCCAACCTTCAGGAAGACATCCGTGATATCAAACCTCCATTCGATGCGCCGTGGTTGTTCGAGGATATCCGACCATACCTCATCGCGCTTGCACTAATCGCTCTTGCCATAGCCGGATACTACTACTGGAGAAAGAGATCTCAGAAGAAAGAAGTCGCATCTGTTTCACACAAGCCCGCGATCCCGGCACATACATTGGTGTTGATGCAACTAAGAGAGTTAGAAGAGAAACGACTCTGGCAGCAGGGGAAAGTGAAGGAATACTACTCGGAAGCAACTGAAATCGTTCGGCGATTCTTCGAAGGTCGTTACGGCATCCCCGCGCTGGAGCTGACATCGGATGAAGTGATGCAGCAACTCAAGCCGCTACCTGATGCACAGGTGGTCTGGAAACAACTGCAATCGTTTTTCACGACCGCTGACCTCGTGAAGTTCGCAAAGTACGATCCGACTCCCGCTGAACATGATAACGAGATGAAGCTCGCTTACGACATTGTCCGCGCAATGATTCCGAAACCTGTGGTTCAACAGAGTTCTGAGATGGAGGAGAGTGTCGATGTTCGGTGATCACTTCGCAAATCCTGAGTTTCTCTGGCTGCTGCTGGCGCTTCCGCTTGTGTCGCTTTATCGCTGGCGACAGAGAGAGCGATTCTTTGCGCGCGTTCAGTTCTCATCGCTCAAACCGTTCGACAGTGCACCGAAGACTATCCGTGAGCGAATGAAAAATCTTCCCATGGGGCTTCGGTTGTTGGCATTTGCAGCATTGGTCATCGCTCTCGCTCGACCTCAATCGGTTTCAAGCAAAGAGAACATCTCCACTGAAGGCATCGATATCGTTCTCGTTCTTGACATTTCCGGAAGTATGCTTGCAGAGGATTTCAACCCGAATCGTCTTGTCGCAGCCAAGCAAGTGGCGGAAGAGTTCATCGATGGCAGAACAAGCGACCGCATCGGGATGGTGATTTTCTCAGCCGAGAGTTTCACCCAATGCCCTTTGACAACCGACTATCCGGTCCTGAAGAATCTCCTGCGCGAAGTAAAAAATGGAATGATCGCCGACGGAACAGCCATCGGTCTGGGACTTGCCAACGCCATCAACCGTCTCAAGGAGAGCAAAACGAAAAGCAAGGTCGTTATCCTGCTGACGGACGGCGTGAACAACCGGGGTGAAATCGATCCACTTACAGCGGCAAAGATCGCCGTGACATTTGGGATCCGAGTCTATACCATTGGAGTCGGTGCTCAAGGCCAGGCGCCGTATCCTGTGCAAACACCGTTTGGGATTCGCCGACAGCTTGTTCCTGTCGATATCGATGAGAAAACATTGACAACGATGGCCGATATGACCGGCGGCAAGTACTACCGAGCGACCGACAACCGAAAGCTCCGGGCCATCTATAAAGAAATTGACCAACTGGAGAAGACAAAGATTGAAGTGACAGCCTATAAGCGCTATTCAGAACTTTTCTTCAGTTGGCTCGCAGTCGGTCTTGTGGCGCTCGTTCTCGAACTGAGTCTTTCAACAACGGTGCTTAGGAAACTTCCGTAGTCATGCTTCGTTTCGCAAATCCAGAATATCTTTGGTGGTTGGCAACGTTGCCGCTTCTTTTTGCTTTCTTTCTGATGCTTTCTCAATGGAACAAGAAGAAACTCGAGCAGGTCGTTGACAGAACACTTTGGAGCGCCTTGGTGAGTGAGCTAAGCTCG
>JANONN010000098.1:0-3415 GCA_031420835.1 Ignavibacteriales bacterium
TAGACCCTGAAAGGGTCATATACTTCAGGTCGGGGCAGCGCCCCGACCAACTCAATAGCCAACGACAAGAAACCCTGAAAGGGTGACATACCTGTTTTGCGTAACATCAGTGAGTTGGTTCTCGCTGAAAAAAGGCCACACCCAGTCGCCAGGGGTTGTTGTTGCTTTGTATGGAATACTTTTTCAGTGAGAACTAGTTAGGAAAGCATTGCAGGAGATCAGCCCGTCACCCAATTTTCTACACGAAGTTGAGGAATGCGATTGAACTCACGAATGTTGTTGCTGATTAATATCAGCTTGCGTGTCATGACTTGCGCAGCGATAAGGATATCAAGATCACTGATAAGACGCCCCCTCCGCTTGAGTTCTGATTTTATCTGTCCAAATTGTTCGGCATCTTCAGTTTCAAAAGAAAGAATAGAAATCGGCGCGAGAAAATTGATGAGTGCAGCTTGATTTCGTTCCACATGTTTGCTGTTATCGACACCGTATTCTAATTCAGCAAGCGTTATGACTGAGATGGCCAAGTCCTTGGTTAGTTCCCGTTCAATGCGCTTGATCAACCGCTCATTGTTCCCGTTGATCAGGTAGATACAGATGTTTGTATCCAGAAGATATTTCACGGCTTGTTCTTCAGGCTCCTGCCCTCTGCCATGAAATCATCGGTGAACAGAGAAAGCGCTCTTCGGAAGCTCTTCCGTAGTTGAGTTTTCGGAACGACGACAAGAACGTTGCCAATCTTGTTGACGTAGACTTCCGACCCATTCAACCGAAAGCGCTTGGGCAAGCGAATTGCCTGGCTTCCACCTGTGGTAAAAATTTTTGCTGTTTCCATTGTTTGGCCTTTCTATGTACGTACAAAGATAGATATACGAGCCAAGAGAATCAACAGCCTTTTCTCGTGCCGGTACTCCGTGCTGTTGACCCGCTGCGATGATGTAAAGATGCGATTGGAGAATGCAGACGGCCAGTCCATTGACACACTTTTGACACGTTCATCGAAGCCTGCCAGTACTCCTTCACGCGACCAGTCCCTACAAAGGCATAGCCTTCTTTGAAATCACCCGCATCATCGAATCGTGGAATGATAATAAGCTCTCCCTGTTTATTGATGTAGGAATGATTGTCTGAACCAGGATTCTTATGGATTTACCGATTTCCAGAATAAGCCCGCCGCGAGTCGATCACAAGGTTTCGAGCTTTTGGATTCAATGCTGAGCGAAAAGTCCGACATCTCGCGGGGTAGTGCGCGGTTAGATGTCGGACTTTTACCCTTGGGGTCTGTCGGATAGCTTCCGATATTGACCCAGTAGGGATGATGTAGGAAATCATTGTCTGAACCAGGATTCTTAGGACTTACCGATTTCCAGGATTCTTCAACTACCTCTATTCAAAAATCCCGAGAATCCTTCAATCCCATAAATCTGGGTTCAGACACCTTCCACTATCTTTATCTCTTCCTCCATCACCGGCTCCGCCCTTTCCTTGTTACACCGGCGAAAAACTTCGACGAGCTCAGTCGAGTCGCCGGTGTCCAGACCTGACTGTCCGAAGTCACCACTTCGAGGTTACGAACACATTCCTCGCGTCCCCAAAGAAGAGGTCGGATGAACGGTAACCTTCTTCCCTACTTCAGCAACAGCATCTTCCTGACCTGTGTGAAGCTCTTCGATTGATCATTCACACTTGCCGATCGGATCGAATAGAAATAGATGCCAGAAGGAAGCGATGTGGCATCGAAACTCACAACATGATAACCTGCTTGCCGGACTTCGTTCGCAAGCTCCGCTACCTCTCTCCCAAGCACGTCGTAAATCCGCAGATTGACGAAGCTCTGCTCAGGCAATCCATAGCTGATCGTCGTGGCAGGGTTAAACGGGTTCGGATAGTTCTGCAGAAGAGAGAATTCGGATGGTACCTCGAAGTTCCAGTTGACCTGCTCTCCTGCACCACCTTTATACAGCACGTTGCCCAGGGGGACTATACCTGCCGCAATCGTCTGCTGGGTGCATACCTGTTCGGCGAGATTCTTCGCCAACTCATACTTCGAAGCGTCGCCTCCGGTGACGAGGATCGACACGTACGTCAGCACATCACCGGCAGTCCGTCCATCGGCTGTTACCACGACGCCCTGGCCGATCTTGAGCGACACGAAGTTCATGACAAGCGCAGCGAGCTGTCGTCGTGCCTTATTGAGCATTAACGCATTGTTTGGCGGCGAAAGTACTGCCTGCCACTGGGAGAACGTCGTAAGACCGCTGAAGACGTTGAAGTGAGGCGTGTAGTACTGATGGACTCTGCTGATATACTGATTCAATTGTGCCTGTGTCTCCTGAGCATTCCCTCTGTTCGTGATGTACTTATCAAACTGTTGTTTCCAGTACCCCATGCTTCTACTATTGTTCGTGATGGTGACCAGCGTGAGTATGAAGTTCACCTGATTGGTGCCGCCAGGATTGAGTGTCGTCTGTTTGGGATTCCCGTCCGAAAAATAACCGAGCGGCTCGACAATCATTACATTGTAGTCTCCTGGGGTGAGGTTAGAGAATGTGTATTCTCCGCCCGATCCCGTGACCATATCGGAGACCGGCATTAAGAGGTTGTCAAGGAGCTTGACGGTGACGTTGGCCAGCCCGGAAGATCCGACAAGTACCGATCCCGAAATCGTACCGGGATCTGGCGCGAAGGTTGCCGCGATGGTGTGCGAAGCGGTAACGTTGGAAAATACGTATGATGAGGGTACGCCGACCGATGCACCATCAACCAGCACATCCGCAATGTGGTAGTTCGCATTGGGGGAGATTGTGAATGTTACACTGCCACCATGGTTCACTGTTACCGCACCCGACGGACTGATTGTTCCGTTTGCTCCCGCGCTCGCTGTTATCGTGTACACATTGATTGCAAACGTCGCCGTAATCGTATGGTTGGCAGTAACGTTCGTGAACGTGTGACTCGTTTCCGCTCCGACAGAACTTCCATTCACTAACACATCGGCAACGTGATACCCTGTGTTCGGTGTTATCGCGAAGCTTTGATTGCTTCCGTGATTGACACTCACCGCACCCGACGGACTGATTGTTCCGTTCGCTCCAGCACTTGTCGTGATCGTGTATGTGTTGATCGCAAAGCTTGCTGCGATGGTGTGGTTTGCCATAACATTGGTGAACTCATAGCTCGTTACTGCACCGACTGAAACACCATCGACTAACACATCAGCCACATGATAGTTGGCATCTGGTGTAATCGTGAACGACTGATTGTTCCCATGATTGACACTGACTGCTCCTGACGGTGAAATTGACCCGTTCGCTCCTGCACTCGCCGTGATCGTGTATGTGTTGATTGCTACGCTTGCGGCGATGGTGTGGTATGCCAACACATAGGTGTACTCATTGCTCGTTAACGCTACGAA
>JANONN010000099.1:0-3308 GCA_031420835.1 Ignavibacteriales bacterium
TGTTCTTGTTCCGACTGGATTTTCCATTGAACTTCCGGTGGGATTCGAAGCTCAAATCCGACCGCGGAGTGGACTGGCAATCAAAAACAGAATCGGTGTGCTGAATGCACCGGGCACAATTGACCCGGATTACCGTGGTGAAGTGAAGGTCATTCTGGCAAACTTCGGCGAAAACACGTTTACCGTCAGACGCGGGGATCGAATTGCGCAAATGGTGATCCACCGCTTCGAACGCGCTGAGTGGGCTGAAGTAGAGGAACTAGAGAAAACAAAACGTGGGGCAGGAGGATTTGGACACACCGGCTTATCTGGGGAGAACATCTAATGGCAGGCAAAGGGAAGGCAAAGGCGGGGAAAACCACGCTTGGAAATGCGGCGAGTGAACTTGATTCCTTGGTTCACTCGCTCGGTCGAATCGAGATCGTGCTTCTCGTTGGAGGCGTGCTCCTCCTTCTTGTTCTCATCTATACTATCCAAGATATCCTCTCGCCGTTCCTGGCGCTTGGTGCTTTGCTCTTTATCCTCTATCCGCTACGACGATACTCGATCGCAAAGAACCTGATGTCGTTAAGTATTGTTTTGTTTTCGCTCTGGTTTTTGTTCACCATTTCCGATATTCTGGTTCCGTTTGTCATCTCACTTCTCCTTGCCTACATTCTAAACCCGGTCGTAAGCAAACTCCAGCAGTGGCACATCCCCCGATGGTTGACGGCTGTTGTGCTCATTCTTCTTTCGATTAGTGTTATCCTTCTCGCAATGTTCTTCATTCTCCCAATAGCGGTGACACAGTTGGAAGACATGCTGAATGTGGGATCGAAGACCGTCGAAGAGTTCATGAGCACTGTTTGGAAATCCCAAGTTGTTGCTGTTCTTGAACGATACGGGGTTTCAGTGCAAGAGATGAAGAATGCATTAAGCATCTACCTTGTTCCGAAATTGGAAGACATCTTACGTGAGGCGTTGAGATGGATGCTGGCGTTGATGAGCAGTCTCTCTACGTTTGCGATACAGCTATTCTATGTCATTATCATCCCGTTCCTTACTTTCTATGTGCTGACTGATTTTCCGAAGATCATTCATCGCTTCAAAATGCTCTTCCCACACCGGAAGCGCGACAAGGTGTCGGAATATTTGTCGGAAGCCGACGAGCTAATAGGACGTTATCTGCGCGGGGCGATTGCAGTGGCTTTCCTGCAAGGAGTCCTCGTTATTGCACTGTTCTCTGTTTTTGAGATCAAGTACGCTTTGCTCCTCGGCATTATCGCGGGTGCTTTGGATTTGGTGCCGTTCGTGGGACTTATCATCACGATGCTGCTTTCAGCCATCGTCGCGGCGTTCAGTGAACCTCCAGTGCTTCCGAAGGTCATCTCCGCAATTACTTCCATCGGCATCCTGCACCTTCTCGAAGTGATGCTGCTTGGTCCACGAATCATCGGAAGCAAGATCGGCCTGCATCCGCTTGTCATCATTCTCTCGCTCCTCATCTTTTCATTCTTCCTGGGATTCATCGGACTTCTCATTGCTATTCCGGCAACTGCGCTTATCATTCTTTCCATTCGCGGGTGGGAGGCGCATAAGCGCGGCATCCCTCTGAGCCAGTATCATTCCATCGAATCGGAAGCCTGATGCCCGCCAGACCGCAGTCGGGCTGGCCCGGCACGTTGTTCCTCGTCGCAACTCCCATTGGAAATTTAGAGGACATGACATTCCGTGCTGTGCGAGTGCTGCGGGAGTGTGATGTCATTGTTTGTGAGGAGCGGAAGGAAGGACTTCGTCTGCTTCACCATCTCCAAATTGAAAAACCGGTCGAGAGCCTCAATGAGCACAACGAAAAGGCCGCTACCTTCAACATTCTCGAACATCTCAAAGCCGGAAAATCCGTTGCCCTGATCTCTGACGCTGGAACTCCGGTGTTCTCCGATCCCGGTCAATTGTTGGTGGGGAAGGCGCTGGAACTTGGAGCGACAGTGGTTCCGGTTCCGGGCGCTTCGTCATTGATGCCCGCGTTGACCGTGTCGGGTTTTCCCATCGATCAATTTGTGTTCTATGGTTTCACTTCGCCGAAACGGCCCCGGCGGATTGCGGAGTTGCAGCAACTACGGAAAGAACAACGGACGATCGTCTTGATGGATGCGCCCTACAGACTTCTTCCGTTGCTGAACGATGTGGCGGATGTTTTTGGAGATTCGAGAAGGGTGTGTATCGCGTTCGATCTCACCATGCCCACCGAAGAGATTTTACGAGGAACAGCGCCGAAGCTCTTTCAACGGCTGTCGAAAGAGAAGCGCAAAGGGGAGTTTGTGCTGATTATCGAAGCGCGGGAAAGGGGATAGTAAATAGCAGTTGTTGTTGGTCGGGTCTGCCCGCCTGCCAAAGAACTTGTTCGTCGGGCAGGTGACCCGACGGAGGAAAAAGCCCGTGGCTCCGGCACAGGAGTCCCGGACAACATTTGTTCGTCAGGTTCGTGAAGAAAAGATTGCGTTTCGTCTGCGACGTATTACTGCAACAACACCGCGCATGCAATCACGGTCGTCCACAGACCGTTTCGATCCCCCTCTGCCGATTGTGTGATGTTGTAGGTCTTCACGATCTTCCCCGACATCTTATAGATTTTTTCCCGTTCGTCCCACGCAGTGTTCGGATCGAACTCAACACCGAGTGTCGTTGCGAGCATCGTTGCGGCAAGGTCTTCCGCATAGTCGCCCGCGCGTTCGTCAGTCTCGCCGAAGGGATGATGCTCGGACAGATACCCGTATTGGGTTGAGTCCCCCGGTTGAGCGACTCCTATGGAGGCCGCAATGAGGCGGTTCGGCTCGTTCGTGGCGTTCCTTGCCATCACGGAAAATGTGATCGCGCCCGGTAGCACCATCTTCAGTCCTTCGTCGCGTGGAATGCGTTTGCAGTTTGGCGGGTAGATACTTGAAACGGTTACCAGATTGCACTTTTCAATGCCTGCATCACGAAGCGCAAGCTCAAACGATTGCAAATAGTCCTTATGCCTCCCCACCCCCTTGGTGAAGAACATCCTTGTTGGAACGAACACGGTCTCATCTCCGATCTTAGGATGGCAAAGCCATCCCTTGGATTATTGGATTAGGGTTGCTTCAATACTTTGAGAAAGCGACGCTTTCCGACCTTCAAAATAAACTCTTTCTTGTTTGGAAGCGGCGCGTTGACATCTGCCACTCGTTCTCCGTCCACCATCACCCCGCCTTGCTCGATTAACCGCCTCGCATCGCTCTTGGAACTGGCGAGATTCGTCAGCGTCAAGAGACCGGCGAGGTTTTGGGAACCGTTCTCGGGTAAAA
>JANONN010000100.1:0-4131 GCA_031420835.1 Ignavibacteriales bacterium
CCACAAAGCCACATCCGCTCCGCCAAATCGAATTCGCATCAAATGATCCGGCAGAAACGCTGAAACCCCGCACTCGAATGCAAGACTCCTGTTGTAACGATAGAGAGTGACAATATCGATCTCTTGACCGAGAGTCTTTTCGTTGTTCTGGCTCTTGGCGTACGTGAAATGATGAAACCAGATGTTCGTCGAGAGATTCTCTTGGAATGAAAGAGTTGCACGCGCGAGCAAGTCCACAAGTCCGCGGTCGTTGGTCTGAGCGGGCACGGAAATGAAGTAGTCCATGAAACCGTAGAACTTGTGTCCGGTATGAAAAGGAGAGTCAAACGATTCGTATCTCGTGCTCGTTTGAGAGGTTCCAGAAAGCATTTCGTAGCCAATCCCCACGCGCGAGAGAACTGCATTCTCGAACGAGTATCCCAGCCCGCCCGTAATCATATACGCGGAAATATCAAGACCTCTCCGTTTGCCTGTCTGATAGGCGGCCTCAGCCTCAAAGTCGATTGCATCTGATTTTGCCTTGATATATGACCCACCGGTATACCGTTTGAGATCGGGTTTCCCTAAGATGGTTTGATTCCTGTCCGAGTGAAGCAGGAGATAGGCATCAGTGCGATATCCTGTGAGAAAGTCGCTGGTCGCGTAAACCCCCAGAAGATCGGCGCCAAGGTCCGGTGTGGATCGAACCGCCGCTGGAGTTGCCACTGGAGCATAGCTCTGAACTTCCGCAAGCGTTGCGGCAAGGAAATCGACGCTGTAGGATGGCTCCGCAACGCGTAACACCACACCATCAAAGGCGCGACCCACATTGTGCCACCCCACCGGTCCTATCATCCGTTCGTTGCCGTAGGAAAGTTCCATTCTGCCGACCTTCAGAGTGAGTTCATCTACGAAAAATCTCTTGACCTCCACAAAAGCTTGGTGCAGATCAAGATTGCGTGAATCGGCCAAGGTGCTAAATGCTGTGCCTTCTTTTTCCTGACCGAAAACGCGTGAGTCGCGTGCTTGAATTACCACACGAACATCTTCGTGGGGAAGTGCTTCAACCCCCAATCGCGTTCGCAAAAGGGTATACGTATTCCCCGGTGTTCGTTGACTGAAATCGCGCATATCGATTTCACTTCTCACCCTCACATCGCCAAACCAGCGAAACGTTCCGGGCTGCTGCGACATTGTAGCGGCTGAAAACAGAAGAGACAAGACGAAGAGAGAACTCCCTCGGTGCGTCATGCGAATGATCCTTTCCTTAGTGTCAGAACGATTTCATCTTGAGGTTTAGAAGAGTCAACCCCCGTGCCATGAACGGAGGTGCGGTAAGGAATTGCTTCAATCCGAATTTCCAGCATATCATTGCTTCTTACGGGTAACAGTTGCTCCTATCTTCCCAATGGTAAGAAGATTTTCTTGTCTAGAAATCCCATGGATGCGAAAAACCGAGGACTGTTGATAGGAAAAATCTCGATTTTCGTTTGAAATACAAATCTCGGTAATAGCAGCCAAGCGGCACAAAAGTTGTTAAGGACAAAAAGGTCTCAATATCTTATCCCAACATTGTGGCAGCCGTCTTCTCAAAATCATGCCAGTATGCGATCCAAGCCGTGCTCTATTTGGCACGCGCCCATGGGAATGAATCGGTACATGTTAAGCAAATTTCCGATGCTCTTGAGATTCCCCATCACTTCCTGGGCAAAGTTCTTCAAATGCTTTCGCGGCACGGAATCGTAACATCACAGAAGGGAGTGAATGGAGGATTTCAGTTGGCACGTCATCCTAAAGAAATCACGGTTATCGATGTTGTGAACGCCATTGACGGCAGGACATTCTTCAATGAGTGTATTTTCGGATTTCCCGGTTGTGGGGACGCTCTCCCATGTTCGATACATGAAATATGGAAAGGACCAAAAGAGAGCATTTTTGAGATGCTGCGTCAGCAGTCAATAGCCGATCTTTGCATAGAAGTGGGGCGGAAGGGGATGTTGATATCCTCGCCCGATCCCTCACTCACCCAACTACAATGAAGGTCTTCTGATGAAACCAACTGACATTCTTAAACAAGAACATCGAGCCATCGAGCGCATGTTGACTGTCCTTGAGACGACCGTCCAACGGATGAAGCAAGGCGAAAACGCATCGCCGCAGATCATACGGGATGCGTTGTCATTCATCCAACAATTTGCCGATCGCTGCCACCATGGAAAGGAAGAGACGATTCTTTTCTCAGCAATGGAGCAGAAAGGCTTTTCGAGAGACTTCGGTCCGTTGGCTGTAATGCTCTCCGAACACGATGAGGGCCGGTCGTATGTCCGCGGAATGCTCAAAGGTTTGGAAGAATATGAAGCCGGAAAAACTGAAGCAATTCCGCAGCTTGTACAGAACGCCTACTCCTTGATCCGGCTTCTTCGTGAGCACATCATGAAAGAAGACAATGTGCTGTTTGTGATGGCGGATCAACAGTTCACGGAGAGTGAACAAGCGCTCCTGAGTCAGGAGTTTGAACGAGTTGAACTGACCGGCCAGGCTTGTATGCAGAAGTCGGCGCTGCTTGGTCTTCTGGAGCGACTTGAAAAGGAAATTCAACAGGCTGATAATTCAATTGCTGTCCGTTGACATCAATCAAATCAAAAAGCCCATGATCGCAAGCAAGAAACTCCCGCACCGGCGGATCGGCATTCCCCCTTTTCTGATTCTTTCCCTCCTCCTTCTTTCTTGGCCTTTCTCTCCCGCAACTGGACAGGAGACGGCTGACTACTACCGGCAAAACTGCATGAGTTGCCATACCATTGGTGGTGGTCGGCTCACAGGACCCGATCTGAAGAATGTGATCCAACGAAAGGATCGCGCCTGGCTTACGAGATTCCTGTTGGACCCGAAAGGCGTTATTGAGAGTGGCGATCCGTATGCGCTCGAGTTGCAAAAGGATGCCCGTGGTGCAATAATGCCGTTGGTGCAGGGAATGTCCAAAGCGCGCGCGGAAGCGTTGCTCGATTTGATTGAGGCGGAGTCGAAGCTTGAGAAATCGGCATTCGCAGGAGTGACGCTCAGTGATCGAGCCTTTACGGATCGTGACATCGAATTAGGCCGCGAGTTCTTTCTCGGGCGGAAGCCACTAACAAATGGCGGGCCTTCGTGCATTTCGTGTCATACTGTTACAGGTGTAGGCGGACTCGGTGGTGGCACACTCGCCCCCAATCTCACAACTGTCTTCGAGCGATACGAAGGCCGAAAGACGCTCGCAACATGGTTGACCGCGCCGGCAACACCGACGATGCAATCGGTCTACAAGCAACACCCACTCGATGCGGAAGAAGTCCTCCCGCTCGTGGCGTATTTTCAGCATACGTTGCAGCGAAGTCCGGAAGATCCCGCAACAGCGCGCTTGAACTTTGTGCTCATCGGACTCGGTGGAACGCTCCTCCTTCTTGGTTTTTTTGACGTTGTGTGGAAGAAACGATTTCGCGCCGTACGCCGTCTGTTAATCGAACGAAAACGAATGGAGATGACTCATGAGCAATAATGGAAAAATCTCGTGGATCAAAGATGAGGTCGATCCCTCGCTTCGAAGTTGGGAAGAGTTCTATCGCAACCGCTGGCAGTACGACAAAGTTGTTCGGAGTACGCACGGCGTGAACTGCACCGGAAGCTGCACATGGATGATCCACGTAAAGGACGGCATCGTGACGTGGGAAATGCAGGGGCTTGACTATCCGGCGTTGGAGAGTGGAATTCCGCCATACGAGCCGCGCGGTTGTCAACGCGGTATCTCGTTCTCATGGTATCTCTACAGTCCCTTACGCGTGAAGTATCCGTACATCCGTGGAGCGTTGCTCGATCTTTGGAAGAAAGCGCGTGCCGAGTACGAGGATCCTGTAGATGCGTGGAAGTCGATGGTGACTAACCCGGAAGCCCGCGAGCGATGGCAGAGGGCGCGTGGAAAAGGTGGATTTCGTCGTGCATCGTGGGATGAAGTGCTCGAAATTATGGCCGCTGCCAACATTCACACCATCAAGACCCACGGGCCCGATCGCATTGCAGGGTTTTCTCCAATACCCGCAATGTCCATGGTCAGTTACGCCTCCGGTGCGCGGTTGATGCAACTGATAGGCGGCATCTCGCTTTCATTTTACGATTGGT
>JANONN010000101.1:0-1858 GCA_031420835.1 Ignavibacteriales bacterium
AGAGACGGACACGATTGAGCAAGTGTGTCTCAGGTCGTTCATTGGCAATCCGGATTGTGAGCCGATCTTGAACTGAGACGATTGAAGGAACGACATGGAACGTTTCAGCTTCCAGCGCTCTGGAGATGGAAGTCCCAAACGCCTCCGCCTCCAAACGAAATGATTCTCCGTTGAACGCGTATACATATGGACAGGAGCCGCCCGAGGGACGGAAGATGACAAACCTGTCTTCTTGCGAAAGCGCTGCTTGAATACCTGCAAAGACTCCCGAAGCGAACGGAACAACCCATAAGGTCTTCCAGAAGCTGCTTGTGCTTCCCTCAATGAAAACGATCCGGTGAAACGGCACCGAACCTTCGAAATCAGAGACCGAGCCGCCACGCTTCACCGTTCCACGCCCGAACAAAGCAGTGTCAGAAAACGTGAATGAATCAAATGTGTAAAGCATCGAGTCTATTGTAAGTGCGCGGATTGGACCCTTGCCGCCGCGCTCGTGAAGTTCACTGATACGCGTGAGTTGCTCGGTGTATTCGCATCCTCCGGTGAAAAGGAGAGTCAGTGTAAATGAAAAGATGATGTAGCTGCGATGTGACATAATAAGAACCCTCCTTGGTTGAGTTGTTTCTCTTTTGGTGTCAAAACGACCAGAGCAGCATAAGCCCTGGTCCTGCCGGACGAATAGTGTATCTCTGGCCTTCAAATGTTGCTTCCATCGTACGAGCGAACGGTAAGACAAAGAAAACATCCATGTAATTCTCAATGATTCTACTCCCTAACACGATCATGGGGTATGACTGTTCAGCGTCGACAACGACCCCATCGAAGTATTCAAATGATGAATGTCCAACTCCAAAGCCAATGAGCGGCCGAATATTCGAAATGACTATGGTGGGTCTGTAAACGAGCAAGGCAGAGAATGCCAGCAAATCTCCATCGCTTACTCCACCCAAGGCACCACCAAAGCCACCAATGAAGGAGATGTCCGGATCTTCAGTGAACGGAATGTGAAGAAAGAATGAGAGAGGCACGAAAAAGTTCTGGTCTGATCCCGTGAGAGTCGAGACCCCAGAAAAATCTCCCCACATCACGCCGAGTGACACATAAAGATGAATTGTGGGGAACATGGGCCTCGTCAGCCCATAAGTATTCGGCGAGAGAGGAATCGCATCTCTGTCTTCACGGCGTTTCGCAGGTAACGAATGGGGTGCAGCGAAAAGCGTGGAGTCAATCGGAGTTCCATCTTCGAAGATAATACGAGGCAGTGACGACCCCAACGCGTATCGTCCCTGCTGAAGCTCTTCCCAATGTTCAATTCGTTCTACGTACAAACGTAGAGTGTGACCGGGAACCGAGATAACGGTATCGCGCTTGTTCCCTTGACGGCGGATCACAATTCTGAACGTTCCATCTGTTTCAAGATAAAATATCGCAGAGGAGAAATTCTGGATCGCCGGAAAGAGTTGAAACCTATCTCTCTCCTCAAGATCAACGGCGGCACCAATACGCTGGCTCAAAACGACAACCTTGTCTTGTTCTTGAGCAAAACCAACTGTAATTGCCGAAGCAATCATGACACCAAAAGTCAGAAGTCTTCTTTTCATTGCCTCCTCCGTGATTCACGCATTATAGAAGTGTATGCAAACATCGGAACTTTTGTGAGCAGTCTTCTCCGAAATTCCAGCGAAGATCTCGTCCGAACTTGGACCGGTGATCGTCAAGCCGTGATTCTTCAACCCGACAACTGCACTGGACGGGTTGGGGTCCGACCAACCAAATCAACCACCTCAATGGATGAATATGCAGAGCAACGCCGATCGCATAGTTCTATCTCTTCAAAAATGATATTGCAGACTCACAA
>JANONN010000102.1:0-12684 GCA_031420835.1 Ignavibacteriales bacterium
ACGATTGGCTTCTCGATTTTTCTCCTACCATTCTTTGGAATCGCGTGGTCGTGGTCGATGTTCAAGCAGCGCTCGATGAAGCGACTCACACTCATCACGAACTACACACTTCTTCTTGCTCTTCTCTTTTCGGCGCTCTGCGGTTCGATCCGACGACTGGGCAGCGTTTCCGTTCTTTCGATGGAGTGGAGTGGTGCTGTTGGGGATTTTCTTGCTGTTGTGCTTTCGTCACTCATTGGTTTGGCAGGGACGTTCATCCTCCTCTTTGGCGCGTTTGCGGTGCTTCTCATTCTTCTACTCGATCTTGATCTTCAGCAAACGGCGGAACGCGTGCGCGATTGGGGAAAAAGCATGGCCGAACTAAGGAACTCAATCGCTGAGCGGTTGAAGGCTCGTTCAGAGCTGAAGCGCTTGCGACAGCAAACAATGCGAAGAGCGGTCGAAATTCGAAAAGCAGCCGAAGAGCAATTACCGAAAGAAGTTCAGAAGCAAAGGGTACCGGAGACGCAAACCAGGATCCAACAGTTGACCCCGCCGGCGCAGAAGGTAGAAGAAAGGCAGAAGTCTGTAATGCCGTTATCTGGCGATAGTGAACTGCAACTCGACATCCACGAAGGAGTGCATGAGGACGAGGTGAATTTCGACGACCGAAAGGTCGAGGCATCCGAAGAAGAAATAGACTACGTTCCGCCGTCGGTTGACCTGCTCGATCCGATTCGCGCGAGTGAAGAGGTCGATGAATATGAGTTGAAATCCAACGCGGAACTTCTCCGGTCAAAACTGGGCGACTTCGGAGTTGATATTGAAAGCGTCTCGGTAACACCCGGTCCGGTCGTTACTCTCTATGAGCTTGTCCCTGCGACGGGAGTGAAGATCAGCCGGATCGAGAGCCTCGAAGATGATATCGCCCTTGCGCTCAAGGCGAAGGGAATTAGAATCATCGCCCCGATTCCGGGGAAGGGAACGGTCGGTGTGGAGATTCCTAATCACAATCCGGCAATCGTTACGATTCGAAGCGTCATCAACTCGGCGAAGTTCCGTGATAGCAAAGCCGCGCTTCCGCTAGCAATGGGGAAGACGATTTCGGGCGAGGCGTTTGTGGACGATCTGTCAAAAATGCCGCACCTGCTGATTGCCGGGTCCACAGGATCAGGGAAAAGCGTTGGGATCAATACCATTCTCATCGGGCTAATCTATCGATTGCATCCCTCGGATGTGAAGTTCATTATCATTGATCCGAAGAAGATCGAGCTTTCTCTTTACTCAAAGCTTCGTCGGCATTATCTCGCTTCCTGCCCCGACACGGATGAAGAGATCATTACAACGCCCGCAAATGCAGTTCTTGCTCTCAAGAGTGTTGAGATTGAGATGGAGAAGCGCTATGACCGACTGGCAGCGGCAGGGGTTCGCAATATTGCAGATTATAACGAACGGGTGAAGGGGGGAAAATTGCATGACACGGAGACGATCAAACATCGGAAGTTGCCTTACTTGATCGTGGTGATTGATGAGCTTGCCGACTTGATGATTACAGCAGCACGTGAAGTTGAAGAACCGATCGCTCGACTCGCGCAACTTGCCCGCGCGGTGGGAATTCATCTCGTCCTTGCAACTCAACGTCCGTCCGTGGATGTCATTACTGGCGTCATCAAAGCGAACTTCCCTGCGCGAATCGCGTATCAAGTGGCGTCCAAAACCGACTCGCGGACAATTCTCGATATGAATGGGGCCGAGCAGTTGCTGGGAAATGGTGACATGCTTTATCTTGCGTCCGGAAGTCCAAAACCCGTGCGAATTCAGAACGCTTTCATCTCTACCGATGAAGTCGAGCGCATCATGAATCACATTGCAAGGCAGCAAGGGTATAGCGCTCCAATGAAATTGGCTTCTGTGTTGGAAAAGAAACGGGCTTCAATTGGCTCTGCTAATGGTGGGCGTGATGAACTGTTTGAAGAAGCGGCAAAGATGATCGTGCGGCATCAGCAGGGGTCTGTCTCGCTCTTGCAGCGCAGGTTGAAAGTTGGCTATTCACGTGCGGCTCGTCTTGTTGACGAGCTTGAGGCCGCCGGCATCGTCGGTCCGTTTGACGGCAGCAAGGCGCGTGAAGTTTTGATAGAATCAGAATCTGAGTTGGAAGCAATACTGAAGGGTCACTATTAATGAAATCGGTTTTGATGGTATTGGTATTTGCGGCTATGCCAGTTGCCCAGCAGAAAGATCTCACTGTCCAAGAGATAACGGAGCGAATGCACCGACGCCATGAAATGATTGATGACGCAACCGCCGACTTTACTCAACGTGTCAAGTTCGGGTTCTCGAAGATCGAACAGACATTTGACGGTACGTTGCGCATGAAGAAACCGAACAAGTATCGCATCGAATCTGAATACCAAACTCTCGTGACTGACGGTTCGACGGTATGGGCCTATTCGCCGGTGAACAATCAGGTGCTTATTGATCGTTACAAGGAAAACCAAAACTCCATCTCGCCGGACAAGTTTCTACTCAACATTCCTTCAGCATACTATGCAACACTTCTTGGGAGGGAGAAGGTTGGCGATCTTCAAACGCTGACGTTGAAGCTTGTACCGAAAGACGATCGGTCATTTGTGAAGTCGGTCAAAGTGTGGGTCGAAGATGGAACATGGGTCGTTCAGAAAGTCTCCATCGTAGATGTGAACGAAACGGAAACCACCTACTTGATCAAGAACATCAAACTGAACTCGAACATCAAAGAGACAATGTTCACCTTCATTGCGCCCTCAGGCACCGAAGTCGTTGATCTTCGCCAGTAATTGTCCTTCCTCATGTCCTCCTCCCCAAAGAGAATTTTTCGAACGACCATCGGTCTCATCCTTGCTGGAGTATTCCTGTATTTTGCATTCGAAGGAGTAAATAGTCAGGAATTGTGGAACACCCTGCTTCAAGTCAACGTTGGCTGGGTAATCGCCCTGATTCCCGTTGGACTGGCAAGTCATTGGGTTCGTGCTCGGAGATGGAGATATCTCCTTCGCCCAATGAAACGCGAAACTTCAACCCGAAACCTTTTCTCGGCGGTAATGATTGGTTATATGGTGAATAATGCTTTCCCTCGTGCCGGTGAAATTGTCCGTGCTTATGTGGCGGGAAAGCTCGAAGGGATCTCCAAAAGTTCGACATTTGGATCGGTTGTTGCGGAGCGCATCATCGATATGATCTCATTCTTCTTCATCTTATGCCTAGTGTTTTTTGTGTATCCGAATTCCCTTAACCCATTCGTGGATGATCCCGACTTGCTTCGGCCTCTGTTCTTGATGGGATCACTCGTCGGCATAGGACTTTTTGTTCTCCTCTTCGTCAAGATCGACGCACTTGAGCGATTGGCAAGGCCTCTTTCATCTGTGCTTCCAAAACGGTACCAATCGAAGATTGAGCGGCTCACGAGTTCGTTTGTGTCGGGATTTGGTGTGGCAAAGATGCCGGAAACGTTCGCACCTGTGATCGGTCTCAGCTTTCTCATGTGGCTCCTCTACGCGCTCAATATGTATATGAGCTTCTTTGCGTTTGATGCACTTGTTGATTTGAATCTCGGATTTGGCGCCGCTGTTGTGTTGCTAACGATCTCCACCATTGCCTTCATCTTGCCGGCTCCGGGTGCGTTTGGAACATTTCACTCGTTCCTAACTTTTGCATTGGTGAAGCTGTACGGTGTTGATAATGTGACGGCATTGAGCTACACGATCGTTGTTCACGAAGTCGGGTATGTTACCGTAGCGGTTACAGGGGTTTACTATTTGCTGAGGGATAATTTCAAGTTTGCGGAAGTGAACCTCGAAGCAGGGAATGGATGAAGGGAACACGCTACCATTGACTCGCTGGCATTCTTTGTCGTTGATCTGCTTCTTGATCAGCATGCCCGCCGTTGGGCGTCAAAACTCCACGCGACCATTGATAGGAATTTCGGCGGGAATGGGCGTGAGCGCACTCTCCGCTCCCTCTATCGTGGATTACGTGAATGCAGTTGCACAACCACCGTTTGATCGGCGAGCGGATGAATTCTCGGCTTCGACGGAGTTTTTTGTGGTCCCCGAGTATCAGATTTCAGAAGAGTGGTCTCTTGCGGTTGACTACTCGTATCACTTGAAATCGTACGGCTTCGATACACAGTCTGCTGCAGGGCGGATGGAATTTACACAGGCGGTTCACATGCCGATGGTGGTCGTCCATTATCTCATTCCCGGCCAAGGGTACTGGTTGAAGGTCGGTGGAGGAGCGGGATATCATGTTGGGAGTTTCAAGGAATCGTTTCTTGGCGTGGGGCAGGAAACAACGCTGCGGGCAACAGGCTTCGGAACAAAGCTCGAAGCGATAGGAAACACGGCGTTCGACGATCAATTTTACGGCAGCATCGGTCTCGACTAGCGATGGGTCTTCGGTTCATCCTTCAAAACACCCTCAGGTCAAACGAAGTCGTATTTGACCTTTGTTCCAAAAATGTCTTTTTTCTCTGTCGGCCTGAAGTTTGGCGTGATGGTTCTTTTGTGAATTCGTAGAAGTAACTCCTCAGCGTCTTCACCAAAAGAAGTCTGGACATCTTAGTGAAGACCCCCTGCCCGCCCGCCTGTTGCGTTCGGGCGGGTAGTCCCCCTAAGAGGGGGACAGTTTTCATTTTCAGTTTTGAGATGAGAGAAAAAAATCCTCTCGCCTTGTAGGGGAGAGTTAGCTTGCCCGCCGTGCTTCACCTTTTGGCGGGAGTGGGGTTTTATGGAATTACCGTCTGTGTTCTCATCAAAAACGTTCAACCAGAGAGTACGCTGAGCAGTTACTCATAGAAAGGAAATTCGTATTGACGGTTCTTGAAGCGGTTATTCTCGGTCTCGCCCAAGGATTGACGGAGTTTCTTCCGGTCAGTAGTTCCGGCCATCTTGTTCTTCTCCAAGGGCTTCTCAAGGTTCCACTCACAAATGATGTGACGTTCGAAGTCTTTGTTCATTTTGGAACACTGCTCAGTGTGTTGGTTGTGTTTCGCGATGAGATTCAGCGTATCATTGTTGCGGTTGCGCTTGGTATTTCTCCGTTCAACATCGGGAAAGCATTCTACCGTGAAAACGAATATTTCCGGCTGGGGGTTGCGATTATAGTGGGATCTATTCCGGCGGGAGTCATCGGTCTGCTTTACGAAGATGAGATTACTCATGCGTTCACCGACCCAAAGCTTGTTTCGGTTATGCTTGTTGTTACGGGGTTGATTCTTTTCCTGACAAGATTGGCGAAGTCCAAGCGTGGAAAAAGAATTGGCACGCGGTCCGCGATCCTTATTGGATTGGCTCAAGCAGTTGCAATCATTCCTGGCATTTCTCGTTCCGGTTCCACAATTAGCATGGCGATGTTCCTGGGGCATCCGCCCGCTCTGGCTGCTCGGTTTTCGTTCCTTCTCTCTTTACCAGTGATTGCGGGAGCCACTTTGTTGAAATCAATTGACCTATTCCGCGATGGCTTGGCAGACATAGGTTGGCTTCAACTCGTGGCTGGAACACTAACAGCTTTCGTGTCCGGATATTTTGCAATCAAAATCTTGCTCGCCATCCTCCAGCGTGGGAAGCTTAGCTCATTCTCATTCTATTGCTTGATTGTGGGAGTTCTTGGTATCTTATATCTCTAACAGAAAGGAAAAACGATGAAACGTCTACTATCTATATGCTTTGCTGCTCTTCTCATTCCGGGGATCATCCTCGCTCAAACAAAGAAAGGAACACAATCCGTGACTACGAAGGAAGCGAAGAATCCCATCGCCATCATTGAAACTTCTATGGGCACCATTGAGGTAGAATTATTTGAAAACGCAACGCCGAAGACCGTGAAGAACTTCGTGGGGTTGGCGGAGAAGGGGTACTACAACGGAGTGAAGTTCCACCGTGTCATTGACAAGTTCATGATTCAAGGAGGAGATCCCACAGGGACGGGACGCGGCGGAGAGAGCATCTACGGGGGAAAGTTTGATGATGAAATTGTCGATACAATCAAACATTCCGGTCCCGGCATTCTCTCAATGGCGAACGCAGGACCCAATACGAACGGAAGCCAATTTTTTGTCACGTTAGTTCCCACTCCCTGGCTCGATGGGCGTCATACAGTCTTCGGAAAAGTCACGAAAGGGATGGAGGTAGTGCAGGCAATCGGAAAAGTGAAAACGACGAAGCCGCTGGATCGTCCCGTTGAGGATATTGTGATGAAGAAAGTGACGATTAAGAACTGATGTTACGCACAGGAAGACTTCGTCGTGAGCGCTCAGTCGAACGATATGTAGCCCTTTCAGGGCAAGATTGGATTCTTGATTTGTTGTTTCCGAGGGCGTTGCCCTCGGTTGTAATATGTATCCACTTCGTGGAAATACGCACAATAGACCCTGAAAGGGTCATATACTTCAGGTCGGGGCAGCGCCCCGACTCAATGGCTACGACAAGAAACTGTTTTGCGTAACATCAGTCAAGAAGTAACAACCAGGACAACTCTGGTATCCTCACCTCCACCACTAAGGAGCTACAATGGCTGACAAGAAAGAGTTCTTCACGTCGCGCTGGGGAATGATTTTGTCAGTGATCGGGATTGCAGTTGGGACTGGGAACATCTGGCGCTTCTCGCGCATCGTTGCGCAGAATGGCGGGGGATCATTCCTCATCCCGTGGGTCATTTTTCTCTTCATCTGGTCCATTCCCCTTATCATCACGGAGTTTGCCATTGGCAAGTACACTCGCAAAGGGACAGTGGGCGGAATTGCGAAGCTTGCCGGCGCGAAGTTTGCGTGGATGGGTGCGTTCATAGGCTTTGTAGCGACGGCGATCATGTTTTATTACTCCGTTGTAACGGGTTGGTGCATCAAGTATCTCACCACGGCAGCCACCGGCACGCTGGTCACAACGGAAGATTACATGTCGTTGTGGCAATCGTTCACGTCGGGGTATGAGCCGATCCTGTTTCACTTCATCTCTATGAGCATCGGAGCGTTCGTAATTTACAAGGGGGTCGTTCAGGGAATCGAACGAACGAACCGTATTCTCATTCCTTCCTTGCTTGTGATTATCCTGATCCTCGCCATCCGCGCTGTGACGTTGCCGGGGGCTTGGGAAGGAATCGAATATCTCTTCACACCAAATCTCGATACGCTTCTCGACTACAAAGTATGGTTGGCGGCTCTTACTCAGAACGCCTGGGATACGGGAGCGGGATGGGGTTTGATTCTCACCTACGCTTGTTACGTCCGCCAGAAGGAAGACATCTCATTGAATGCCGCGTTGACTGCGTTTGGGAACAATTCAGTTTCTCTTCTTGCAGGCATCACAATCTTCGCGACCGTGTTTGCGCTTGCGCCTGTGGGAGAAGGCGTTCGCGAACTTATCTCCGGACGCGGTAGCACCAACACGGGACTCGCCTTCATCTTTCTGCCGCAACTCTTCGGGAAGATGCCGGGCGGCCCTATCGTTCAGTCATTCTTCTCAACAATCTTCTTTCTCGGTCTGACGTTCGCGGCGGTGACATCGCTTATTTCGATGATCGAGCTTGCGGTGAAGGTGTTTACGGACATGGGCTTGCAGCGTAATCGCGCGCTTGCGCTGGTTGCTGTAACGGGATTTCTCTTAGGCATTCCGTCGGCGCTGAGTATGACCTTCTTCGAGAACCAAGACTGGGTCTGGGGAATCGGTTTGATGATCAGCGGTGGGTTCATTTCGTTTGCCGTCATCAAACATGGTGTTGACAAATTCCGACAGGAAGCGGTCAACGGAGAGGGAAGCGATGTGAAGATCGGCCGAGTCTATAATGTCGTTCTTACATGGGTGGTGCCGATTCAAGTAGTTGTCCTTATTGGTTGGTGGTTCTATTTAGCTATCAGCGATTTCGATCGGGAGGCTTGGTGGAATCCGTTCAGTACGTATAGCGTTGGGACGTGCCTGGTACAGTGGGGAGTGATAATGCTGCTCTTTGTGATTTTCAATCGATGGATGGTGAAGCGAACACTTTCAGAACCGAAGGAGGCGTAACATGCCAGTCGAGACACTCGTGACGATGGTGATCGTGATCGGGGCCGTGTGGGGCGGATTTGCAGCCGTGCTGATGACTGCACTGAAGAAAGAACGAGAAAAGTCATCCAAACTTTGAGCCATGAAGATCTCCGAACTTCAAGCGGCGGTTGAGAAAAAGAACTTCGCCCCGCTCTATCTCTTTGTGGGGCCGGAGGATTTCTTGATTGATGAAGGAGTCCGGCTCATTGTCGAACACGCACTCGAACCTTCAATGCGAAGTTTTAATCTTGACGTCATGTACGGCAGCAAGAGTGACGTGAAAGATGTTGTTGCCCATGCCTCTGCCTTTCCAATGCTGGGCAAGCGTCGCGTCGTGATCGTGAAAGAAGCGGAGAAGTTGGCGGTATCCGACACGGACAAGGAAGTGCTCGCGGCGTATCTTCAGCGACCGCTTGAATCCACATCGCTTGTCTTTGTCGCGCCGGAAGCCGACATGCGGAAGAAACCTTTCACCGATCTTAAAAAATACGGCAATCTCATCGAATGTAAACCAATGTTCGATAGTGAAGTTCCCGGATGGATTGCCGGGCGCATTAAAGAAATGGGAAACGAAGTCTCGGACGACGCGTGTCGTCTCCTCCAGGCCTATGTTGGCAATTCCCTGCGCGTTCTCCATTCGGAGGTTGAAAAACTCATTACGTTCATTGGTGCCCGGCGTGAGATCAAAGTTGAGGACGTCACGGCAGTCGCCGGTGCGACGAAAGGATATACGATCTTCGACTTTCAGGACGCGATTGGCGCAAAAGATATGCGTATAGCCATGCGTATCCTTGAGAAGATGTTGCAGTCGAGTGAACAGCCGACGAGGATCATCATAATGCTCACACGGTTTTTCACTCAGCTCTGGAAGCTGCAAGAACTTCGCCTGAAGCGTTCGCCTGATAGCCAGATCGCATCGGTCATCGGTGTCCCCTCCTACTACGTCAAGAAGTACATCGAATTCCAATCGCATTTCTCGCCGGAACAGATCGAGCGGGCTTTTCGGGCGCTGTTAGAAGCGGACACGACGCTTAAGACCATAAGCCGTGATCCGAAGTTGGTGATGGAACTCCTTGTCTACGAATTGATCAACGGTCCGCGACAACTAGAGGATGTGCTTTCCTAGCCATGCCCGGTCAGGAAATCCATTTCTTCTCCGCTCCTTCAAGCCAGGAATGGTGGAGATTCTGGGCTATTCTCGTTGGTCTTGTGGTAATGATCGGCGCAGGCGAGTCGGTGCGGATGTGGCGGAAGTGGTCGCCTGAATTCAGTAGAAAGCTCGTCCATGTGAGCGTCGGAATTCTGATCTTTTTCGCTCCGACATTGTTTGTCGTTCCGCTTCCGGCGTTAATTCTCGCCGCCACCTTTATAACGGTTAACGTTATCGCGATCCGTTTCAGATTGTTTCCGGGGATGCACGGGACGAAGCGCATTTCGTACGGTACTGTGTTCTACCCGCTTTCCTTTCTTATCCTCATAGTACTCTTTTGGTTCAAAGCTCCATTCATCATCTCCCTCTCGATGCTCGTGCTCGCATTCGGCGATGCAGCAGCAGCGATCGTTGGAGAGAATGATCCTTCGCCGACTATCTTTCGGTTGACGTCGGATGTGAAATCGCTCGAAGGGTCTTGGACGATGTTCGCAGTCAGTAGCTTGACGATGATGGCGGGAGTGGTTCATTTCTTCCCGATGATGGAATTCCGATTTCTTCTTGCGTGTGCAGGCGCTGCTGCAATCACGGCAGCAGCATGGGAGGCAATCTCGTCGCGTGGCTTGGACAATCTCTCCATTCCGTTGTCAGTCGCGTTTGTCTTGACGGTCTATCTCGTTCCATCTTCGATGGCCAGCCCCCAACAATACACGGTTGGTATTGGATTGGCGCTTTTCATTGCCGCCATTTCTTTCTACGCCGGATTTCTGACAGCGAGCGGCGCCGTGGCTACGTTCCTCCTCGCGTCGCTGATCTTCGGTATTGGCGGTTGGCGCTGGACGGTTCCCATCCTTACGTTCTTTGTTCTCTCAAGTCTCCTCTCGAGGATCGGACGGAGCAGGAAGAAGGAATTCGAAGACTTGTTCGAGAAGTCAGGTAATCGAGACCATGGTCAGGTTGCAGCAAACGGAGGAGTGGCTGGAATGGTTGCCCTTCTTGCTTTCATCTTCCCTTCGCGCGATCTGTATCCAATCTATCTTGGTGCGGTCGCCGCAGTCACTGCCGACACGTGGGGAACGGAGATCGGACTACTTGCCCGGGGCAGAACTTTTCTGATCACTTCATGGAAAGCTGTAGCGCCCGGGACGAACGGCGGCGTGACGATCATCGGTCTTCTCGGCGGACTCGCAGGGGCAATGATCATCGCTGCGATCGGATCGTTGTGGGGGATTGATTGGACAATGGGCGGTTTCATCGCTGCCGCTGGTTTTGCCGGAAGCACTGTTGACAGTTTTCTCGGCGCAACAATTCAAGCGCGGTTCCAATGCCGCGCCTGCGGAAAAACGACTGAACGCCACCAACATTGCGGTCAACCAACGAAACACATCGGTGGACTCGGTTGGTTGAGGAATGACGCTGTCAATTGGATTTGCGCTCTGAGCGGGGCAGTCGTAATGATGCTGCTCGCAAGGTAACTACTCGGTATGATTTTTCTATTACTGTGCAAAACGCTTCCAGCCAGAAAATGTCATTCCCGAACGCTTCTATCGGGAATCTGAAACTAAGATGCCCGCTTAAGACATGCGGGCATGACAGAGTGAGTGAATGCCAGCCAGATCCTATTTGAACCATGGTGGGATGGTATGCATTTCCGTATCTCCCAGGTCAAATATTCTGAGGAGTTACCTCGTAAGTTAGAATTGTGCGTGATCTCACAACGGTGCGAGTGTTCTTCAATTACTTTCTACCAACAAAGAGAGAACAATGCTTAACTACGTCTGGATTTCACTCGTCGTGATCGGGATTCTCGTCGCAGCAGGAAATGACTTGAGCGATGAGGTTCGCAATACCTATCGGAACGGAATTCCACTAGAGGTAACTCTCGACGTTCAGAAGCCCCCCTCGGAGTTTCGCACCACGTGGGAAGGGGATATGGTCCTCGCCGCGGATCAGTTGAACTCGTTCTATGGAATCACGTCCACACAGTCCGATGTTCGACAGTCAGTGACGATAGCGACCGCAGCATCGGGGGAGAGTTCCCTTCTGATGAACATCACTGCCTCGTCGCCGACGATGTGGAGGGAAATGGCGAAGTCAGCTCTGAGCAAAGACAAACTCACAGCAAAGATTACTTCCATCAAATTCTCCGACGAAGGGAAGAAGGCGAGCGTACTGCTGATTCTCGAGCCGATCCGTTTCGTGAAGATCAAGGCTGTCACCCAAGCGGCATTTGATTACGCAGCGACCGCCGTGAACATCGCGCTCGGACTGATCGGCATCATGGCGCTTTGGTTGGGAGTCATGAAGGTCGCCGAAGAAGCAGGGCTTATTCGCATCCTCACTCGATTGCTGACTCCGCTCACGAAGCGTCTCTTTCCTGATGTTCCATCCGATCATCCTGCAATCGGTGCAATGATCATGAACATCTCCGCCAACATGCTCGGCTTGAGTAATGCAGCAACTCCGTTTGGTCTCAAGGCAATGGAGGAGTTGAACAAGATAAACCCCAAGTTGGGAACCGCAACCAATGCCATGTGCACGTTCCTCGTTATCAACACATCCGGGTTAGTGCTTATTCCGGCGACCGCTATCGCAATCAGGGCGGCTGCTGGTTCGGCGAATCCGGGTATCATCATTGGCACATCCATCTTTGGGGCTGCTTGTGCCACGATCATGGGGCTTATAGCGGTGAAGCTACTGGAGAAACTGCCGCACTTCAAGAAGGAACTGCCAGCCCGTCCCGACGAGTCGGGATCTGGCGGGGAGGTGCACAATGGCTGACCTCCTTCGAACCGTCATCAACATTGTCTCAGTCGTGACAATTCCACTCATCATTGTTGCCTTTCTGGGATGGGGATTTGCGAAGAAGGTAAAGGTGTACGAAGTATTCGTCGAAGGGGCAAAGGATGGATTTCAAGTAGCTGTGAGAATTATTCCATATCTTGTTGCCATGCTGGTTGCCATCGGTATCTTTAGAGCAAGTGGGGCAATGGATGTTCTGACGGTGATTTTGTCACCAGTAACTTCACTGATCGGTATGCCGGCGGAAACGTTGCCAATGGCGATGATGCGGCCGCTCTCGGGAAGCGGATCGCTCGGTATCATGACGGAGCTGATGAAAGTCCACGGGCCCGATTCGTTCATCGGTGTACTTGCTTCAACGATGTACGGCAGCACAGAGACGACGTTCTATGTGCTTGCGCTTTACTTTGGCTCGGTGCAAGTCAAGAACACGCGGCATGCGTTACCTGCGGGTTTGATTGCCGATGTGTTCGGAATGCTTGGCGCAGTGTTCATTTGCCGGATGCTTTTCGGCATTTGATTTCAACCACGACATTCAACATTGGTTTTATTCACATTCAGGAGGATTTATGAAAGTCACAGTACGGATCGCAGTTCTCTCGTTGCTGTCGTTGATGGCAGTGTCGTTACTCATACCTCAGACGAAGCCCTCACCGACGGCTGCAGCACAAAAACAATTGATTGGTGGAGGGTTTG
>JANONN010000103.1:0-2826 GCA_031420835.1 Ignavibacteriales bacterium
CTCAATCTTACTGTCTCACGCAAGGGGTGCACTCCATTGACCTGTCCTGCGTAGTACGGAAGCAGAGCTTTCAAGGCAAGGAGATTATCACCTTGCACAAGAAGATTCCCCCCCTCAGCATCTCCGGCAGAGAGCGAAGAATCACATTTGAGAAGGCGGTAGGGGACTTCAAGATGGTGATTGACAACGGCTTCTTTGCCAATCCAATCGAGTGTGGGCATTTACTTGTCCCTCCCCACGGCGTCTGAGATTGCGAGAATCTTTTTGGGCACGTCGTTCTCCCGCTTAATCCGTCCAATGGTCTCTTCGTCCACCGTATGCGCATCAATCGAGTCAAGCAGAGCAGTTAGGGTGTTGCCGAGTCGTTGGAATTCTTCCGGGGAGAGTCGGTTTGGGATGGGTGTTTCGAAGTAGGTCTTCTCGGTCGCAACAATGCATCCTTCAGGCGTCACGCCGACTTTACCGCCAAAAAGATGGCGGTCAAGGAGATCGTCTTTGGTGAAGCCGCACTCGTAATGCGCGATGACGTTGGCTGCGACAGCTTCCCCGCCTTCGTCTTGCGGACTGCGGCGGGCAGGAGCAACGCGCTGAATGAATTCTGCGTCGGAAAGTAAGCGACCGTGTTGGTCGTACCTGGATTGAGACATAAGCTCCGTTGAGTGGGTCCCGTCTTACAACGTGACGGGACGAGGGAGCTTCGGGAGTGTCTTGCTCTTCATGTCATGCCCGTCCCGCCTTGGCGGGATAAGCGGGCATCTTTTTCCAGATTCCCGATAGAAGCATTCGGGAATGACAGGAAGGTCTAAGATCGGCTGATTCTTTGCGGCGGGCTATAACAACAATGCCTCAGAAAAACAAAGGGCGTGAAACCGATGACCCTCTGGTCTGAGGCACGTGGATGCCCACCAAACAAAGGATACACCAGCCACGCCCCTTTCGGGGCGCAGCAGGCTCCATCTTGTTTGGTTGAAAATTTCCACGTTTTCTGACCAAGACAGCAGCCGAAGCTGAGCCGTTATATGTTGTTAGTTATTTAGAGATTCGTGAGTTGATTCCTTCTCGACAAGTTTCGTTAGAACAACTTCTGCTGTTTTTCTACCTCGTCAACGATCTTTTGAAATTCACTGACCAAAGGGGGTAAATCATTGGAAACAATACTCCAGAGAATCTCGAGTTTCACTTGATCGTAACCTGAATCAATCGGTTCCGTGTCCCGATGATCTCCCTCCATGGAATTGTTGGAAACCGATCTAGAGTTTCAACGGTGATCTTTGAAGCTGCTTCTCCCATGATCTCGAGTAAACGAACGAGTGCAAGGGAAAGCTTCTCGTCTGTGGTGAGGTCGGAAATGGATGTGCCCTTACAAAAATGAAGCGCTTTGCGAGCGGCATCAAGGATGTGGCGTATTCGAATAAGATCACTCTTGGCTGTTGGCATAAATCTGGCTGGCCTCCGTTACAACAGCCTCACGAAAGTATTTGCTCAGTTCCTCAGGAGTGCGAAGGTCTACAGTCCGACCTAACAACTCAGAGATCTCATCCTGTAAGCTGATAAACGCAAACCCTGGCACATGACTCGGTATGAACTCAACCAGAATATCAAGATCGCTGTCGGGCCGCGCTTCGTCGTGCAAATGAGATCCGAAGATTGACAGCTTCTTCACATGATACCGCCGGCAAATCTCGGAGAGTTTTTCTTGCACGTTTGCGTTAAGTTCTAAGTTCATGGCACCCCAAATAGTCAATTTCCATTCACAAAATCAACAATCATGAGTTCTACAAGGAAGTGCAACACTCCAAGAAAGAAATTGTTACTCTTGGAGTATGGCACCTATACCACAGTATCATCAGCTGTCTCTGGACGAAAGAGACCACATAGCCGTCTATCGAGCTCAAGGATTATCATTGTGCGAGATCGCGCGACGGCTCAAACGGAATAAGAGCACCATTTCTCGCGAGCTCGAACGGAACAAGGCTCCAATCTACGATGCGTATGGAGCCTGTCGTGCTGAGAAGCAGGCCAGAAAGCGAAAACATGAAGCCGGTCAACGACCGCGCCTCAAGAATACTAGGATTCGATCCTATGTCAAACGTCATCTTCGTTTGGGCTGGACTCCTGAACAAATTGCTGGAAGACTGCATCGGAAGCATCCTAAGTTGAGTATTTGTGTTGAAAGCATCTATCGTTATATCTATGATCCTATGACTCGCTGCCAAGAGAATTTTGTTCCATATCTGGTCCGGGCTCACAGACGACGGCTTCTGCGGGGCCATCGCCACACCCATCGGGACCCACATATTCCCGAGAGAATCTCAATCCTTCGGCGTCCGAAAGCCGTCACTGCTCGTCAACAATTCGGCCATTGGGAGAGCGACACGGTGATTGCTCGTGCAAGCCATTCTGCTTTGAGTGTAATCGTCGAACGCACATCGCGCTTGACGAAGATCTGCAAGCTTCCACAACGAACGGCCAGGAATGTACGCTCAGCACTTACACGCTCGCTGTCTCATTACCCTCGTCATGTGCGTCGAACGATTACCTACGACAACGGTCAGGAGAATGTCGAGCATACTGCCGTCAACAAGGTTTTGGGAACACGTTCTTTCTTCTGTGAACCTTTCCATAGCTGGGAAAAAGCTACTGTCGAAAACACCATTGGCATCATCAGACGAACGTATCCCAAGAAAACAAACTTCGATGCCGTCTCAATAGCCTGCATCAAACGCTTAGAACGGCGCATGAACAACAGACCAAGAAAAATACTAAATTATCAAACACCACGCGAAGTCTTTAACCGGCGTGTTGCACTTGCTCATTGAATCCAGC
>JANONN010000104.1:0-8860 GCA_031420835.1 Ignavibacteriales bacterium
CCTCGGAAACAACAAATCAAGAATCCATCTTGCCCTGAAAGGGCTACATATCGTTCGACTGAGCGCTCACGACGAAGTCTTCCTGTGCGTAACATCAGCAGTTAATGACTGATGTTGCGCACATCTTCAAAGCCATCTGTCATTCCCACACGTTTCGCGTTTTTTGCGTCCCGCTGTTTTCGAGCGGGATAGCGGGAATCTCATAGAGATGCCCGGCTGATCCTTCGACAGGCTCAGGATTCGGGCATGACATTGGTCGTTTTCTTGATGCAGTGCGTAACATCAGTTAATGACTTGGTTGACATTCACAACCTCGATGCTGCCAAGTCCTACAAGTGACTCCTGCGTCTCTTTCGGATTGGTTACCACCATGATAATGAGATCGTTGTAATGGAAGTACTGATTCGCGACTCGCTTCACATCATCGAGTGTGACGGCTTTGATCTTGGCGACATACGTTTCAAGATAGTCTTTTGGGAATCCATAAAAGAGAATGTCGCTCAAATTCGACGCAAGATTTTCGGGAGCCTGCAGATCACGAGCGAAGTCCCCGGCGATGTAGTTCTGCGCCTTGGACAATTCTTCTTTCGTTGCTCCCTTCTCGCGGAACTTCCGAACCTCCTCAAGCGCGACATCTATCGTCTCTCGCGTCGTCGGATTCTTGGTGAATGTTGAAACGACGAACATTCCACCCTGGATGTAGGAAGGGAATCCGCTGCTTGCGCCGTAGCTGAGACTTCGTTTCACACGTATCTCTTCAACGAGCCGCGATGTGAACCCGTTCCCGAGAATGCTGTTTGCTACCTGGATGGCAAACCTGTCCGGGTTCATGATTCCTACGCCAACATTGCCAATGCGAATTTGCGTCTGAGTGACGTCCGGCTTGTTCACGACGACAACGCGCCTTCCCACATGTGCATTTGGTTGCGATGCCGGAGTTTGCCGCGGTGTTCCTTTGATCCAGGAACCAAATGCTTTTCGGATCCGTGCCAACATGTCGGCTGATTGGAAATCTCCCACCACAACAAGAATTGAGTTGTTTGGGAGAAAAGTTTCTTTGTAGAATTTCAGAACTGCATCACGCGTGATTTTTTTCAACGACGTCGTCGTGCCAATTGTTTGGTTTCCGTATGGATGATTGCCGAACACAAGCCTCGAGAAGTATAACCGCGCAATGGCGCTCGGTTCTTCTTTGAGCTGCTCGATGGAAGCAAGCCGCTGCGAACGCTCGCGCTCAAGCTCTTCGGGAGGGAAGGTGGGGCTCAACACAACTTCTGCGAAGAGTTCCAATCCACTGTCCAGATCTTTCTTGAGGAACTCACTCGAGACACTGAACTGATCGAGACCGGAGCCGGCGTTTAGTATGCCACCCATGAAATCTATATCCTCGGCGATCTTTGTGGCGCTTCGACCGATCGTTCCTTTCTTCAAAAGACCAGTCATCATGCTCGCAAGTCCAACGAGGGTGTCGGAATCAACGGATGATCCCCCGCGAACCGTCAACTGCAACTCGATGATCGGTAGCCGGTGATACTCCATCAGAACGACGGTCAGACCATTCTCAAACTGGTGAGTTGTAGAGGGTGGAATGTGAATCTTCGCTTCCTGCATTGGCGCGCTTTTTTGGGCCGCGGTAGGAAGCGAAAGCGTAAGAGTCAACAGGCAACAGATGATCGTTTTCATGGTCGTGTTCACTCGATGACGTGTGAAGTGGTTTCTGCTTTTTCGGGAATGAGCGTCACAACGGTGCGTTTCTGTTCGTCGAACAATTTGTTTGCGAGACGCTTAATATCGTCGCTGGTGACTTTCTCGTATGCACTCACAACATCGAACGCTTTCTTGTATCCGCCAAAGATCACATCGTAGTAGCCGAGGATAAATCCCGTCCCCTGGTTCGTTTTGAAGCGTCGGACGTAATCCGCTTGCGCGGTATTCTTTGCCTTCTGAAGCTCTTGCGGAGTTACGCCATCGTTCTTCACCGCTTCGAGAATATCGTAGATCTCCTTCTCTGCCTGTTCGGTGGTGAAGCCTTGCTTCATCTGCGCGTAGAAACCGAAGAGCCCGGCATCCACGTAATCGTCTGCCCATGCCGAGACCTGCGTGCACATTTGTTTCTCATACACGATTTGCTTATACAGACGTGAGCTTTGACCACGAGACAGAATGAGCGCGAGCACCTCTGCCGCATAATAATTTGAATCGGATACCGCCACACCTTTGTATCCGATCGTTACCGCGGGCAGCTGGGCAGCTTTGTGGAACTTCAGTCGCTTCTCGCCCTTCTGTTCCGGTTCCGCGTTGTTCGGTTGACGTGGTTGCTTCTGCGCAGGAATCTTCTCGAAGTACGTTTTCATTTTCTTTAGGGCAACGTCGGACTTGAAGTCGCCGGTGAGCACAACCACGGCGTTATTCGGCGCATAGTTGATTCGGAAGAACTCCTTGCAATCGTCCAGCGCGATGTTATCCAGATCTCCCATCCAACCCACAACAGGATTTTGATACGGATGTGCAACGAACGCAGCGGCATAGAGTTCCTCATACAATTTGCTCCGCACGTTGTTCTCCACGCTCACGCGTCGTTCTTCTTTCACGATTCCTCGCTCTTGCTCAAGATTATCCGTGTCCAACTTCAATGTGCGCATGCGATCCGCTTCGAGGTCGAACACCTTGTCTAACAGATCGCTGTTGAACTCTTCCCAGTAATTCGTGAAGTCGTTCCATGTTGACCCGTTCGAATATCCGCCCCCCGACTCCAAGATACGGTCGAACTCGCCCGGTTTGTATTTTGAGGAACCATTGAACATCATGTGTTCGAAGAGGTGTGAAATGCCCGTCGTGCCAAGCTTCTCATGCCGCCCACCGACTTTGAAATAGACAAAGTAGCAGATGCTCGGAACAGTGTGATCTTCCACGAGCAGCACTTTCATGCCGTTCTTCAGCATGTGCTCTTGCACTTCAACGGATTGACTGAGAGCAAGAAGTGGGAGAAAAAAGATGAGGATGGCGAGTCTTTTCATACGTTGGCCTTTAGAGTGAATGATTAAATTCCGCATGATATTGCATTTCTTTAGAAGTCAGATCTCATGTTTCGAGATTCGTTGTTTCTCAAATAGCATCTCCTCGCAATAGCCTGATCCTCTTCCTTGCTTCTTCTGCGTGCAGCGAGTTTGGATGCTTTGCCAGAAGTTGCTCATACGCCTCGATCGCCTTCGGTTTATCTCTCAGCTTCTGCTCGTACAACTCACCGATTTTCATCTGAGCGCGGTCGCGGAAAATACTCGTCGGCATGTCATTCGCAACGGATCGATACGAAGCGAGCGCTTCCGGTGTGCGGCCAATGTGGGCTTGCAACTCCCCGATTTTCATGACGGCATCATCCACTAACAATGCAGTGGGATACTTCTTGACAAGCTCTTGGAATCTGCCGAGCGCCTCAGAGAATTTCTTCTGTCGAGTCAGCAACTCGGCGCGGGAGAATTCTGCAAGCGCAGCCGGTGCAGCCGTTTTGTTCTCAAGAATGAAGTACTGAAGCTGAAGTGCATCGTTGGCAAGATCGGTGCCAACGTTTTTTGTCAGCAAGTCAAGTCTGGCCAATGCCGAGTCCAATTCCCCTTGAAAGTAGTTTAACTCAGCGAACGCAAAATGCGCACGATCTCGAAACTGATCCGGGGCTCTGAGAAGAATCGCCTTCACTTCTTCTTTGGCGCGCGGGAGTTGATTCTGCATCAACAGAATCTCAGCCATATTGAATGTCGCCTCGGCAGCACTCACAATATTGGCACCGAGCTTCCGTGCTTCCTCGAACGCCCGCAACGCTCCGTCGAGATCCGCAAACCGCTCCCGCTTGATGATGCCGATCCGAACAAGCGACTGCGAAGCGATGTCTGATTTCGAATATTCCGTAACGAGCTTTTCATAAAGAGCGATGGCGCCACCGTAACTTGGCCTTGTCTCTGAAGCCGGCACTGTTTGACTTTCGGTGGGCTTAAGGAGAGTGTCAGCGGCAGCACTCAACTCTTCAATCGATCGGGCAAAGCCGAATCGCGCCTGCAGCACACGCGGTTGGCCCTTATATTTCTCGACGACTTCTTTATATGCTTTCGCAGCAACAAAATACGCTTGCTCCTGAAACACACGCTGGGCAAAGTTGAAGATTTCCGTACCGTTCATATTGTTGGCCCGGTCTAACAAGCGATACTCTTGATACGCGCCCTCGAAGTCCTTCCGTTCCATCATCAGCCATGCAAGCAACGTTCGGAGCGCGCTATTCTCCGGCGAGCGTTGCACTTCCTCCTGCACAACAAGTTGCGCAACAGCGGTCGCCTCTCCGCGAATCGTGAATGACGCCAGTCGGGATTGAATGAACGAAAGCTGCTGCGGGTTGGTATTCAGTATTTTCACATACTCCCTGGTTGACGCCTCGTACTGCTGCAGCGCTCCATAAAGTCCGGCAAGGTCCTCGGCAAACAAGCGCTCGTTTCCTGTTGCAGTGCGAGCTTTAACATACGTGCTGATTGCCTTGTCGTACAGACGAAGCTCGATCATCTGAGAAGCAATCAGCCGGTACAGGTTTGCGTTCTTTGGATCCGATCTCAACACAACCCCCCAGACAGAATCCGCTGTCGGTTCGTCCCCTTTCTGATAGTGAAGTCCGCCAAGCGCAGCGGTCAGCGTGGGATCGAAGGGCTGTAAGCGCAAACGTTGCTCAATGAGTTGAATGGATTTGTCGTACTGTTTCAGATTCGTGTAGCTTCGACGCAGACCATCGAAGTACACATAGTTGGTTGGATCGGCTTGGTAGAGTGATTCGTACAACGATGCAGCGCGCTCCCAATCGCCTGCTTGCTCAAAGCTCTGTGCCAGTTTCAACCGCATCGCGTCCTGCTGTTGAGCGGAAAGCGTTGCGAGCGAGAGCGGAAAAAGGAGAACGACGAAGTAAAATCGCCGCATGGCCATCAGTAAACCGAAGGGGTTGTTCATTGCGAGCAAATCTTGATTGATTAATTCAATATACCAAAAATCGAAACCGCATCAAACGTACAGCGCGCGCGACGTCTTGTGCTTACCTTGACTTGCCACCGTAATTTGATTACCTTTTTTCAACGCCAAATGTCGCAAAAAGACATAAAGAATATCGCCATTCTCGGATCAACGGGATCTATCGGTCAGAATAGTTTACAGGTTATCAAAAACTTCCCGAACCGGTTCCGCGTAACGTATCTAACTGCAAACAAGAATATCGAACTCCTCGAGCGCCAGATTGCCGAGCACAAACCGAATGGCGTTGTTGTTCTCGACAAAGAGAAGGGGCGCGATTTGAAGCGACGCATCAATGGCCGTGTTGAGGTACTTTGTGGCGAAGAGGGATTGGAAGAGATCGTCACGCGACCGGATGTGGATCTCGTGATTAGCTCACTCGTGGGCTTTGCGGGATTAAAACCGACCATTGCCGCCATTAAACATAAAAAGACCATTGCGCTTGCGAACAAAGAAACGCTTGTTGTCGCCGGTGAGATCATTACGAAACTGCAGAAGGAGAACGGTGTCTCGCTCATCCCTGTGGATAGCGAGCATAGCGCAATCCTCCAGTGTCTGGCTGGGGAAGATCGAAGTCATATTACGAAACTCATCTTGACGGCGTCGGGGGGACCATTTTTGAGCATGCCAAAAGATCAGTTTGACTCCATTACCGTCGAGCAAGCCTTGAAACATCCGAACTGGAACATGGGGAAGAAGATCACGATCGATTCCGCAACGTTGATGAACAAAGGATTGGAAGTGATCGAGGCGCATTGGCTCTTCGATTTGCCCGCCGAACGAATCGAAGTGTTGATCCATCCCCAATCAATCATTCACTCAATGGTTGAGTTTATTGACGGATCGTTGAAAGCACAGCTCGGTTTGCCGGATATGAAAATCCCCATCCAGTACGCGCTCACGTATCCTGATCGTTCCCCCATGAATGGCGCGCGTGTGGATTTCCCCAAGCTTCGTTCTATGACATTCGCTCAGCCCGATCAGGAGCGCTTTCCGTGTCTTCGCCTGGCGTTTGATGCACTCAAGACAGGCGGAACAGCCCCGGCAACTCTTAACGCTGCAAATGAAGTTGCTGTGCAAGCGTTTCTGGATCGAAAGATTCCATTTACGAAAATTCCAGCGCTCATCGAAGAGGCGCTTGACCATCATTCATCGACCCACTCCCCATCACTAAGCCAGATTGTTGATATCGATAGAGAAGTTCGGATGTTCGTCTCATCTCGAATCTGACTCCACGACACAACTTGGCGTCGCTCCAAGAAAGGTACTGCATGGAAGTTCTGAACACTATTTTCTACTTCGTCGTCACCATCGGCATCCTCGTGCTTGTGCATGAAATCGGACATTTTGCCGCCGCGAAGTTGTTTGGGATGAAGGTCGAACGCTTTAGCATCGGATTCCCACCGCGAGCATTCGGGAAAAAGATTGGAGACACAGATTATTGCGTCTCCTGGATTCCAATTGGCGGTTACGTGAAGATCGCAGGCATGATAGACGAGAGCTTCGACACTGAGCATCTCAACAAACCGCCAGAGCCATGGGAGTTTCGTTCCAAGCCAGCATGGCAACGAATGATCGTTCTTGCTGCAGGCGTGTTCATGAATCTTGTTCTTGCCGTAACGATTTTATGGTTCATTCTGTACGTGGATGGGAAGGTTATGAGACCGGTCACGACCATCGGCTACATCATCCCGGAAAGCCCGGCTGAGAAAGCGGGATTGCAGGTTGGGGACAAGATTACGGCAATTAACGGTACGAGAGTGAAGCAGTGGGATGACATCGAGGCATTCATCTATGGTAATGAAATGGGGAGCGATATCGTCATGGATGTTGAGCGAGCGAACTCTCCATTGTCGTTCTCTATTTCGCGTGAGAACATACCCGATCTCTCTGAACGGCGTTTCGGTGTTTTACCGAGCGGCTTGATGCCGGGAATTTCACGCGTGGAAGATGGAATGCCGGCGGCGGCGATTGGAATCCAACCCGGCGATATCATCCGCACCGTCAATGGCAACCCGATTGACTTCAGCACGTTGTCGGGCGTAGTTAGTCGGTTTGCGTCGAAAGAAATCGTTTTAGGTTGGACGCGCGGCAAGGAACCGTACACAGCACGAGTCACGCCGACAGCAGAAGGTCGCATCGGCGTTGCGTTGGATCCGGTGTATGAAGGACCGATCGAGCGAATCAAGTTTAGTCTCTTCGGTGCGTTGACGGAAAGTGTTGAAGATATTGTCGGCATGACGGGTCTTCTTATTAAGAATATCTACTCGATCATCGTGGGGAAAGTCTCGTTCGAAAAATCTGTCGGCGGTCCCATCAAGATTGCAGAAATCGCTGCTCGTTCCGCCGAAATTGGACTGACGAGTTTCCTGACAATTATGGCGTGGTTGAGCATAAGTCTCGCCGTCCTTAACTTATTGCCATTCCCAGCACTTGACGGTGGGCACCTGATGTTCTTGATGATAGAAACTCTCTTTCGCCGTGAAATCCCCACCAAAGTGAAGCTTGCGATTCAACAAGCTGGATTCATAGCATTGCTTGTATTTATGGCCTTCGTACTGTATAATGACATTGCGAATCTTTGAAGGGTTCACTGTGACATTAGTCACCCATACTTAGGGTAGACAGAGCTACTTTGTAACAAAACCTCTTAAGGAGAATACATATGAGTACGTTAAAGATCTTCCGATCAGTTTTTGTTGTGGCGGTAATTAGTCTGCTTGTCGTTCCTCTCGGCGCCCAGACAGTGAACATGCGACTGGAATTCCAAGATTATGACGTCATGTTCTTGAGTGATTTCATCGATGTCACTACCCAGAAGCTTGCCCCAAACATCCCGAACATATATTTAGAGTTAAGAACCGATGTACCAATTCGTGTGTATCTGACTGTGGAAGCTTTTGTGCAGCTCAAAGGAGAATCGCAGGAGCCAGTTTTCACGGTAAACCCAAGGACGAAGGCGTTTGACTTGAGTGGAACCCGGATAGTTTCCTCGCGAGATTTTTCTGAAAGCTCAACAAGCGACATTCAAATCGAAAAAGGATATGTGGAAAACACAGCGCTTAAGACCAAATTAGAGAACTATGCTAAGCGCTTCCCCACTGCACCGGTCGGAACATATCAAATTATCATGAAAGCTTACACCGCAGGGACGACCCAACAGATTGGCGCCGCCAGTCGCACTATCGAAATCCGAAATGCTTCTGTCGGTGAGGTTCAAGTTACGCTTATAGACCCACAAGAGGGCGCCACGTTACTGACAACGCTGCCGACGTTCTCATGGAATTCAGAGAAGCCGAACGTCACGCTCTATATTTACGAGAAGCTCGCTATTCATCGTTCCCCGCAGGAAGCCGTCCAGGGTATTCCGCACTTGAAGGTTGATCTCTCGGGAATATCAACATATACCTATCCACCAACTGCCCAGCGTCGTCTTGAGGAGAACAAAGGATATTATTGGTACGTCGAAACCTCGGTTTCCACAAATAGAGGAATTGAGAAACGCCAAAGTGAAATCCGGTTCTTCCGTGTTGTGCCCGCTTCGACAGGCGGAGACGCTGCGTCAAACCCGTATGTCGTCTTCTTGCAACGACTCGGCGAGACAGACGAAAGCTTGCGCACAGCGGTGAACCGGTTAATCGCAGCCGAATGGCAACCTTCGGGGGCTGTTCTTGTTGATGGTAGGAGAATAACTCAAGAAGAGTTCGTACAGCTTGTCAACAATCTGGTTCAGACTAACACAAAGATTCAAGCAAAAGTTGAGGATCGTTGATGCGTCATTCACAAGGAGAGAAACCATGAGGCAATCCCATATCGTTGCGGC
>JANONN010000105.1:0-5341 GCA_031420835.1 Ignavibacteriales bacterium
AGGGAACTTCAACAAGATTCTTTCCCCGCAGGAGCAATGCGTCATATGGCATCAGGAAATCCTCTACAGTCTTTCCCGGGGCTACCGATACGGGTTTTGGTTTCGGAGAACCTTCTAAGCTATAGGAGGTTGAATTCCGGATTGCGGTAGGTTTTCGATTCACAACGATGGATGCCTTTGGCAAATCGAGAACGATGGTTGACTTGGATGCGTTCACTACTTTCACGACAAGAGCGGCATCGTCAATCTGAAACTGAAAGTGCAGATTCGAATCGCGGAAGGAAAGAGACGCGTCACTTCGCGGTTCAACCATTGAGTATGTGTACTGGAATTTGTTTCCCGTTGGCGTCACGGCTTTCGATGCGCCGCAGCCACTGACTAAGAGAGCAACGATGGGAAAGGAGACGAAAAACAAATAGTAAGGAACGCTTGATTTTGTCATAGTCACCTCCGTGAAGATAGCTATCTCAAAAACACCATTTTCTTAACCATCTGAAACTGGTCTGAAGCAAGCCGATAGAAATAAACCCCTGTCGGAAGCGGATAGTTGTTATCGTCCATTCCGTTCCACATAAAGGAGTGTCGGCCGGCGGGCAATTCACCTGTATGCAAAGTCTTGATTTTTTGCCCGAGCAAGTTGAAGATTGTGAGTCCTGCGTACATCAGCTTTCCCGGAACATCAGGAACGTCGAACTGAATTTGCGTCGTTGGGTTGAATGGATTCGGGAAGTTCTGCAACAGCGAGAACGATTTTGGGTACGCGTTTGCAGCGGCTTCAACTTTTTCCATAACCAACCGAATGGCTTGATTGTTCGCCCCAACGCTCACGACCCCATACATGGAGTCAATATCTGCAACGGCGAGTGAGACCGGCAGACGGAAAACTGTCGTTGTGTCAATCCCGATTTCTCCGTTTCCAAGATTGTAAAGAATTGAGCGGATCTCATTGGCGTTGGTAACATGCCATGCAAGAGTGTGGCTTCCCGCCCGTGGAAACACAAGGATGGATGTATCCCGCGCGAACGGCTTCGTGGATCGGATGTAGGTCTCGACCGCTCGCACCGGAGTATCGTTGAGAAGATTGAAGCGCAAACCTGCCGGCGTCGTTTCAAATCGACCTTTGAATGGGGCAGAGGTTTTGCCGGAAGAGGAACCGAATGAGAAACTCGGTGACACCGAGACGGACGTGAGCACGTCAAAACGCCCCCCTATTAGGAGACTATCCACTATGACCTTCACATCGGCTGCGTCAACTTTGCCATCATTGTTCACATCTGCCCGCTTAAGAGCCAATCCCGTCAACGGCAATTTGTTAGAGACATGATCAATGATACGCGTCAGGTCTGCAACGTTAACGTCGTCGTCACCATTCGCATCACCGATAATGATGATTCCGGTTGCCGAGAAGGACAAGTTAGCAAAACCGGCCATTGAAGCAGTAACAGAATATACACCTTCCTTGTCGCCAAAAATCAATCGGGTAGTGGCTCTTCCAAGCGAATCGGATTTGGCCACGGTATCGGTGAGCGCTGCCGTTGAACCGCTCGGAACGCCTGTCACAGAAAAGAGAACTGAACTATTCGGCACTGGATTGCCAAAGACATCTGTAAAGAGAACGACGAACGCACTGTCAGAAACGCGACCGGCCGAGCTTCTGTGCCCAGATCCAAACGGTGTAACAGCAACAGCGGCGCCGCTGCGAGCATTGACTCGGAAAGTGATTGAAGTCCCGGGCAGCGCTGGTGATGTTGCTCGAACGAGATATCTGCCGGATTTTGTTCCGACCGTCAGTCTTGTAGAAGCCTGTCCGAGCGAGTCGGCTACCGTAGATGTTACACTCAATGAGTAGTCGGTTGAAGGAGCAGTCACCACACTGAAGTAAACGGAATCCCTCCCTACCGGATTGCCCCCCACATCAATGATGGTCGCAACCAATGGAGCGCTCACCATCGTATTAACTGTTGCCGATTGATTATCCCCCGACGCAATTGTCATCGAACTTGCTGCGCCTGCCGTGGCGGTTGCTGTAAACGTAACCGGACTTCCTGCCAGGCCACCGGAACTTGCTGTGACCGCATATCCACCAATCTTGTTTCCCAACCTGAGGACAGTTGAAGCCCTGCCATTCGTCCCTGTGCTCGTGTTTGTCACGCTCAACGATTGTCCAGTGGCTCCAATTGGTGCACTCAGTATAGAAAAAGTAACCCCGACGAGTTGAACAGGGTTACCGCCTGCATCCACAGCTGTCACTACAAGCGGTTGTCCCAATGCTGTATTAATTGCTGCAGACTGGTTGTTTCCCGATGTCAACGTTATCGCGCTTGCTGGCCCAGTTGTAGCGGTCGCCGTGAACGTCACCGGACTTCCCGCCAGACCAGTGGAATTGGCGCGGACTGTATAAGCTCCCACCTTGTTTCCAACCGTCAACACGGTCGAAGCCTCTCCGTTGGGCCCCGTGGTGGCATACGTCGTGTCGAGGGATTGACCGCTGGCATTCGCCGGCGTGCTCACGATCGAGAATAACACGCTCACCCCCTGCACCGGATTGTTGCCACTATCTCTCACCGTGACAACGAACGGAGTAACCAACGCCCTGTTGATCATCGCCGACCGGTTGTTCCCCGACGTCAAGGCGAGAGCGCTCGGGTAACTGGAGGCAGTTATGGCGCTCATGGCGTTTGAAATTCCGCTTTCACCAGAGGTATTTGTCGCTCGCACGCGGTAGTGGTACTTTCTGTTCGTCGACAATCCACCGACAGCTTGGAACGTATCAGCAACCGCAAGGCTCTGATAGCCGGAAAGAGACGTGACAAAACTATCCGCGGAAACATCAACTCGATAACCCTGAGCCGAAGAAATACGTGACCAACGGGCGATAAAACTGATTGAAGTAATATCGGTAGGTCTCAATGCGATCGGAGCGCTGGGGGCACCGAGCGCAGTTGTGAGCGTGACGATGTTTGAAGTGAGACTCGCACCGTCGGCATTCTCAGCCCGAACGCGATATTGATACATGGTATTGGGTACAAGCCCTGTCACCAACGTATCCGTTCCACGCACAATGAGATTATCGTACCCTACTAAATGTGTTACAAAGTTATCTTGGGAAACCATAAGACGATACTGCGTGGCTCCCACAACACTCCCCCACCGTGCAACGAAACCTGTTGAAGAGATTCCGGTTGCTGGAAGTGAGGATGGTGCGGAAAGCAGTGGCGGGAGCGTATTCACCGCAACGATATTCGAATTGGGGCTCGTTTCAGTTCCATTCGTGGCGCGAACGCGATACTTATATGCAGTCTCGGGGAGTAATCCGGTGACGGAAACACTTGTTGAAACAGTCGCAAAGCTTCTGTATCCAGTCGCAAAATTATCAGACGAAACATCAAGGAGATACCCCGTGGCCCCACCAACACTCTCCCATCTCGCGGTAAAGCCACCATGTGTTACCGACGTTGCGGAGAGCACATTCGGAACTGCGAGCACACCCGCCTGCGTCAATACGGTAATGATATTTGAGTTGGAGCTAATGCCGTTGGATGATACAGATCGTACTCTATATTTGTAGGCGGTGTTACCGGAGAGTCCGGTGACATTGTGCGACGTTCCTGTCACGGACAGATTCTGATACCCCGGAATGAGTGTGACGAAATTATCCTCCGAAACATCCAACTGATACCCTGTCACTCCGCTGACACTGGTCCAGGTCGTTGTGAATGCCCCGGGCGTTACATTTGCTGCCGCGTTCGCAGTCGGCGATGGGGGCGCGGGAATAATTGTAAACTGACGGGTGGAGGAGAACGATCCAGTGCCGCCAATGTTCGTGGCGCTTACTCTCCAGTAGTATAGAGTATTGTTCAGCAAGTCCACCACAACAAGGGACGTGTCTGTAAGTCCTGACCGTTCGTACGAGAGAGGCGAAAAGCTGGAGGTTGTCGAAGTTTGCAATGTGTACGAGGACGCACCCGACGAGCGACTCCACGAAAAAGTTGGGCTAACCGGTACATTGCGCACATCATTAGCCGGTGCAACGAGGTTTGGCGCCGAAGGTGCTCTTGGAATTGTCGTGAAGCTTCTCGTCGAAGATGTAGTTGATCCACCGGGATTCGTGGCCGTTACCCTCCAGTAGAATGTATTCCCCGTAGCAAGGCCACTGGCGACAAAGGATGTCCCGAGAATGCCAGTGACGTTGTACGCCAGAGAACCTTGAATGAAGTTCGACGTCGTCGCAACCTGAATTCCGTACGAAACCGCCCCCGGTGACTCGATCCATGAAATGGTCGGACTCGTGGATACGTTGGTTCCTCCATTTATTGGATCAAATAACGACGGAGCCACAGGAGGTAAGAATGCCGTCGTAAAACTTCGGATGGTCGAGAACGGTCCTTGACCACCGGCGTTGGAGGCGCTCACTCTCCAGTAGAACTTTGTGCTGTTGGTCAGACCCGCAACAACGATCGCGGTGTCAGTGATGCCACTGCTATCGCGGGTTAGAAGCGACAAGTTCGACTGTGTGGACATCTCAACCCTGTAGGACGTGGCTCCAGGAGTAGGCAACCATGATACCAACGCATTCGTGGACACACCGGTTGCCTCCGCTGTTGGTGCGGCAAGAGTGGGCGCAGGTGGAGGTGCACCAACAGTCGTGAATGTCCTTGAAGTAGAAAATGGACCCACACCACCTTGATTTGAACCGCTCACACGCCAATAATATTGTGTGTTATTGATTAACCCTGTGGCCGTGAATATCGTGTCGGCAATAGCTGTTCGATCAACAACAAATGAGGAAAAGTTCGACTGTGTGGAAATCTGAAGTGAATACGAGGTTGCACCAGATGCCGAGCTCCAAACAAGAGTCGGGCTCGCTGAAACTCCGGTCGCCGCATCTGCCGGTGCAGCAAGAACTACAGGCCCAGGTGCTGGCACGGTCGTCGTGAAGCTCCTGACCTCCGAAACACTTGTGCCTCCTTCATTCGTCGCACTAACTCTCCAGAAGTGGAGTGTAGTACCCGCCAAGCCGGTCGTAATAAACGAAGTACCGGTAATTCCACTTTGATTCACGACGAACGATGAAAAATCACTTGTCGTAGATATCTGAAGAGTGTATGTAGAAGCTCCCGCCGAGGCTTCCCATACCAGCGCCGGACTGGTTAGTATTCCAGTAGCACCGGTTGATGGCGACACCAAGATGGGTGCCGTTGGGGCCTCACGAGTGGTCGTGAAAGTACGCCTTACGGAAAACGCACCTTCACCGGCTTCATTGATGCCTCGTATTCTCCAGAAGTAGTTCGTAAGATTCGAAAGCCCACTGATCTGACGGGTCGTGTCGGTCAGAGTGGAA
>JANONN010000106.1:0-6739 GCA_031420835.1 Ignavibacteriales bacterium
ACGGCTCGTAGTCCTGTCTGTATTTCGGTCGCTCGGTGAGGGAAAGCGCACCCATCGTACGTCCATGAAACGAGTTCGTCATTCCGTAGAGATCAATCTTCCCTTGTTTCTTTCCCCACTTGCGGGCGAGTTTGATGGCGCCTTCCATTGCCTCGGTTCCGCTGTTCGTAAAGAAGATGCGTTGATATCCCGTTACGCTCAGTAGCTTCTCAGCCAGTCGAACTTGCGGCTCCTGGACAAAGTAGTTCGAGAGATGAATGTACTGATCGATTTGCTCACGGATCGCTTTCTTCACCGACTCGTGGCCATACCCCAGGGCATTCACAGCAAGCCCCCCGAAGAAATCGAGATACTTTTTTCCATTTCGATCGAACAAATAGCATCCCTCTCCCCGAACAATATCGAGCGGAAGTCTTTTGTAAGTTTGAAAGAAAAGCTGGTGTTCTTTTTCGAACAAAAGTTTACTCGTGTCCATTACTGTGTTGACATTTGTTGAAGAATGTGATGTAAGAACTTAACGCGCTCCATCAGCTCGTCCTTTGTACCGTTGTTGTAGATGACGAAATCGGCTTGCTTCACTTTGTCACTGCTCTTCCACTGTGCATTGAGACGTTGCCGCACTTGATCCTCGGTCGTCTTATCTCGCTCCATCACACGGACAATGCGCGAGTGTTCATCAGCTTCCACTACGACCACAACATCAAGCTGCTTGTCCAGTCCGGCTTCATAGATAAGAGCAGCCTCGACAACCACAAGTGTATGACCCTCTTTCGCAAGGGCGCGATACTGCTGTTGAAGTTTTCGATAAACAACGGGGTGGATCAGACGATTGACCTTTTCGTGCAATGTCTTTTTGCCGAACACACGCGACGCAACGTATGTCCTATTGAGCTGTCCATCGGGGTGATATGCGTCCTTCCCAAGCAATGCAACAAGCGATTTCTTTACTCGTTCGTCAGTATCGCTGATATCGCGCGCGATGAGGTCGGCATAAAGAACCGGCACACCCTGCTTCTCAAAGAAAGAACAAACGAGCGATTTACCGCTTCCAATACCACCGGTAACACCGACTTTGAGAATTTTTGGATTGGATTTCGCCACGAGCGTCGGAGGATTGAAGATTACTTTGCAAAGGCCACAGATCGGAATTCCCTGATGACCGTCACTTTGATCTGTCCGGGATATTCCATCTCTTGCTGGATCTTGTTTGCAAGATCGTGAGAAAGTTGATCAGCGGCTGCGTCATCGATTTTTTCGTGGCTCACGATCACGCGTACTTCACGTCCTGCCTGAATGGCGTAACAATTCAACACTCCGTCGAATGACTTCGCAAGATGCTCGAGTTTTTCGAGCCGTTTCACATAACCCTCCACCGATTCCCGGCGAGCACCGGGTCGCGCTCCGCTGATCGAATCAGCAGCCTGCACAAGCGCTGCGATTGGGTGTTCCATCGGAATATCTTCGTGGTGAGAGCCAGCTGCATTGCACACGATGGGGTGTTCGTTGTGCTTCTTGCAGAGTTCGTAACCAATCAATGCATGGGGTCCTTCGATGCTCTTATCAACCGTCTTCCCGATATCGTGCAAGAGGCCGGCCCGTTTGGCAAGATTTATATCGAGCCGGAGTTCTGCCGCCATGTTGCCGCAGAGATAAGCAACTTCAATGCTATGTTGCAGCAGGTTCTGTCCGTAGCTCGACCTGTATTTCATCCGACCGAGATGTTTGACGATCTCGGGGTGAGCTGTGTGGAGCCCAATCTCAAGCAAGGTGTTCTCTCCCAGCCGGACCACTTCTTCCTCCAGCTCTTTGCGGACTTTGTCGACCACTTCTTCGATTCGGGCCGGATGAATTCGCCCATCGGCGATGAGACGTTCGAGCGAGGCTCTGGCAACCTCGCGCCTGAACGGATCAAATCCTGAAAGAATGACCGCCTCCGGAGTGTCGTCCACAATAACATCGACACCGGTTGCCGCTTCGAACGCACGAATGTTCCGTCCTTCTCGGCCGATGATGCGGCCCTTCATTTCATCGCTTTCCAGATTCAAGACGCTGACGGTCGTTTCAACGGTATGGTCGGTGGCACTTCGCTGGATGGCCTGGATGATAATTTTGTTTGCCTCCGCCTTCGCTTCGAGCTTCGCTTTGTCTCGAATATCCTTCATGAGCTGGACAGCCTCTGTCTTGGCAGTCTCGATGAGCGTGTCAAGAAGCTGCTTCTTTGCTTCTTCACGCCCAAGACCCGCAATGCGTTCAAGTCGGCCTGTTTCCTCTTCCACCAGACGAGCCAGTTCTTGTTCACGCTCATCTAATCGCCTTTTGCGTTCACCGAGTTCTTTTTCAGAACCCTGAAGCGATTGCTCCTTTTTGTTGAGGAGATCGAGCTTCTTGTCAACATTCTCTTCCCGATTTAGGAGTTGGCGCTCCAAGGCCTGGAGTTTATTCCGTTTGCTTTGAGATTCTTGATCAAATTCCTTCTTTTTCCGGTACCACTCATCCTTTGCTTCAAGAAGCTTTTCACGTTTAAGTGCATTGACATCTCGCTCGGCGTTTTCAATGACCTGTTTGGCCCGCGCTTCGGCGCTCGAGATCTTGTTTTGGCCGGAACGAGCATTGAGCCGCCAGCCGGAAAAGAACGCCGCGCCTGTCACAACAATCGCTAGAATGATCAATATCGGTTCCATATGAAACCCTTCGAATTAGAATCGCCCAGAAAACAAAAAGTCCGCACTCGCGAGCCGCAAATCAATGTGTATTGTCAGAACCTCGATCATACACAGTGGGTGCCTGCCGAAGCATTTCACACTTCCACGACCCGCTCGTCCGCCAGAGGCGGAGTCGTCGCTGGGCTCTGTCCTGATCGCTCAAGACAGACGTGGCATGCGCTCCACGCTTATCGAGTCAAGCTCCCTTTAAAAAAGAATAACTATAAGGTTCTTTAATATGGTTTGATTACGACTCACGGTGCGGACATGAAATGGTTTTCATAGTCCGACCATGATATATGTGAAAGAACGTTCCAACCAGTGCCGCTTACGCGGCAACGCCCGAATGCTCCTCCGTCACTCCAGCGAGGCAGTTATCTAAGTAATTCGATAGCTTGGTGATTTCTGCTTCCAGCTCGATCATGTCGTGCTCATGTCGCTCCTGCTCTTTCAGCAAATCTTCCGAAATGTTGAGAGCGGAAAGGACAGCGACCGTGAGCGGCGGCTGCTCAGGTATGCGCTCGTGAATGGTGTTCAACATCGAATCCACATACGCCGCTACTTTTTTTGTAAAGTCTTCGTTTTCACCGCGGAGCGGATACTCCGAGCCGAAGATTTTCACTTTGATGCTTTTGCCGTTCATGTCAGAGCTTGAAATACGCGCGTTGTTTGATCTCCTGTTTGGAAAACGTCCTCCAGCCGTAACCGAACCTGAACTACAACCGTGAATTAATCTTCACGATCAGTTCTTTGATCCTGGCTTTAAGCGCCTCCTTTTCTTCTTTGGTAAAAAGGTCCGACCCGTTTGATTGAAGTTGCAACAACTGTTGCTTGATTTGCTGTAACTCTTGTTGCTTCAGAATCAGTTCCGCCCGAAGATCCTCGTGACTCTGCTGCATCTGATCCGCCTGCTTGCTAAGGTCGTCGTTTTCTCTCTTGAGGCGGACAACCAGTTCAGACACGCGACGTGCTTTTTCCCAAAGACTCTGTAACGACACGTCGAGCCTTCTTAAGTCCTTCTCGCTTGTCACCTCTATGGACGGATGAGAATCAGACACGTCTAGACTCCTTGATCGTCTCCAAAGTGTCTACGAACTCCTCCTTATGTTCGAAGGATTCCGCCACATTTCCTCCGAACGCTTTCAATGATTCCACGCATACTGTCCTTGATCTCATCGTCTGTTAGTGTTCGATCGGCGGCCTGGAATTTCAAGGCGTACGCCAGACTCTTTCGTTCAGATGCCACTTGTTGACCCTCATACACATCGAACAAGGAGACTTCCCTGAGCAGGGAACCGGCTCCCTCACGAATCGCTTGCTCCACATCTTGATGCCGCACGGCACGATCTACAACAAATGCGACATCGCGAGAGACAGTTGGATACTTCGGGAGCGACTTGTACGATACTGATGAACTTCTGAAACGATCCAACACCTCAACGCTTACTTCGCCAACAAAAACCTCACCTTCGATTTCAAACCGTTGCAAGATTTCTCTCTTGACCTTCCCGAGAAATCCAGCATAAGTCCCTTCAATTTCAATCACTATGCTGTTAACAGTTAAAGCTCTGTCGCTATCATAAGAAATTAACCTGTATTTGTCAAGGTGAAACTTGGCGAACAGTGAATCGATTTCTCCCTTCAAGTCAAAGAGGTCCGCCTCACGTGAATCGGCACCAAAGAGCGAAGGACCAACACGGCCGGAGATAACTACAAGAAACCGTTCTTCTTCCACGAAGTCCCCCCATTGCTCTGTACTCCCGCCCTTTTTCAAAGTGTAGGTTCTGCCGATCTCAAAAAGCCTCAGATCACTTGTCCCTTTGAATTGATTGTTGCGAACGATGTGGAGCGTCCCTGGAATCATACTAGGACGGAGGACAGCCATATCGACGCTAACGGGATTGATAACCTCAACGATGGGTTCCTCCGCCATCAATGCCGTGGATTTGTCTTGCAGCGTGTTAGCAATGATCTCATTGAAGCCGGCACCAATAAAATACTGACGAAGAGTATCTCGGAAATCCTGCTTCGTCGGAGTAGTCGAGTATTCTACGATTGATCGCGTTCTTGTCTCAATTTTGTCATAACCATACACTCTGGCAACCTCTTCGATCAGATCAATCTCTTCGGACAAATCGCTGCGAAAGCTCGGGATTTCAATGGAGAGAGTTTGCCCAGATCGGCTCTTCGTGTGCAGGCCAAGTCTCTTGAGAATTGATGAGATTTGAGCAGTCGTCAAATCTGTCCCCAGAATTGAATTCGTTTTGTTCGTGCGAAGCTTAACTCTCTTTGCTTTGAATAGTTTTTGATATACATCAATCACACCGCGAAGAATCTCCACTCCGGAGATTTCTTGGAGCAATGCGCTTGCACGATTCAACGCTACCGTAGTAAGCTCAACATCAACACTCCGCTCAAACCGCTGTGACGCATCGGTTGAAAGTCCAAGTGAACGCGCGGTACGGCGAACGTTGCGAGGATCAAAATTCGCGCTTTCTAGCAGAACAGACGTTGTGCTCTCAGTTATCTCAGAGTCAGCCCCGCCCATGACACCACCAATAGCTACCGGCCCTTCGCCATCGCAGATCATGAGCATATCTGATGTAAGCTTTCGTGTCTTGCCATCAAGGGTTATGAATTCGTCGCCATCGTTTGCACATTTCACGACGATCGTGTTCCCGGACAGTTTGTCGAAGTCAAACGCATGAAGAGGCTGGCCAAGCTCCAACATAACGTAGTTCGTTACATCAACCACATTGTTAATCGGACGAACGCCCACTGACGCAAGCATATCTTGAAGCCATTGTGGAGAAGGTTGCACTTTCACATTTCTCAACACGCGCGCTGAATACCTGCGACACTTCATCGTATCCTTGATCTGAACAGTTGCGACTTTCTTCGTGAGAACTGAGCTTTCAGTAAAACGTGCCTGCGGTAGCTTAATCTCCTTGTTCGTAAGGGCGCCAATTTCCCGGGCCACCCCGAGATGACTCAGCCAATCACCACGATTCGCTGTAACCTCGATTTCATAGATGACATCGCTGAGGCCGAAATATTTTGCAAGCGGTGTTCCGACTCTTCCTTTTGGATCAAGCACCAGAATCCCATTCTTGTCATCGCCAAGCCCTAACTCATAATTTGAGCAGATCATTCCATTCGATTCGACGCCGCGAATTTTTGTGCGCTCAATGACAAATGGTTCACCGTTGGGATCATGCTGGTTGCGCGGAACAGTCGCCCCGACTTGGGCAACCGCCACCTTCTGCCCTTCGGCAACGTTCGGAGCTCCGCAGACAATTTCGAGACGGGACTGACCAATGCTGACTGTGCAAAGAACAAGTTTGTCGGCGTTCGGGTGCTTGCGTTTTTCAATAACTTGGCCCACCACGAATCCCTCGAACTGTGCCCCTAGGTGTTCGTAGCTTTCAATCTCAAGACCAAGGAGAGAGAGTCGTTCCGCAAGCTCTTCGGCTCGCAACCGAACATCAACTAACTTCTTCAACCATTGATGAGAGATTCTCATGATCAGAATTGTCGTAGGAATCGAACGTCGTTTTCATAAAACAGTCGGATATCATCAATGCCATAGCGAAGGATCGCAATGCGATCGATTCCCATCCCGAAGGCAAATCCTGAATACTTCTCCGGATCATATCCGACGTATTGGTAGAGATTCGGGTGAACCATTCCCGACCCTAAGATTTCCAACCAGCCAACATATTTGCACATCCTGCATCCCTTCTGATTGCAGATGAAGCAAGAGATGTACATATCGGCGCTCGGCTCAGTGAAGGGAAAGAACGTGGGTCGAAACTTGTATTTCGTACTGCTGCCGTAAAACTGCTTGACAAACGACACAAGAGTTCCCTTCAAGTCGCTAAACGTTACTCCCTTGTCCACATAGAGCCCTTCCATTTGGTGGAAGAGAACGTTACTACGCGCGCTTACTGCCTCGTTGCGGTAGACTTTTCCTGGGATGATCACTCGAACCGGCGGAGGCTGTTTCTCCATCAGTCGAATTTGCACCGGTGAGGTGT
>JANONN010000107.1:0-5729 GCA_031420835.1 Ignavibacteriales bacterium
CATCCTTCCACCAACTCCTTATACGATTCCGGTCTCCGATCGCGATAGAATTGCCAGACGGAACGAACTTCCTGGATTTCGTCGAAGTTCAGATCGGCAACAACCAACTCACTTTTGTCGCGGCTCGCTTGTGCGATGATCTTGCCGCGTGGATTGCAGAAATAGCTCTTGCCGTAGAACTCGCCGATATTCCACGGCGGCTCCGTACCAACGCGATTGATCGCACCGACGAAGTATCCATTTGCCACAGCGTGGGCGGGCTGTTCCAGCTCCCACAAGTATTCCGAAAGCCCCGCCACGGTCGCCGATGGATTGAAGATAATCTCAGCGCCCCGAAGTCCGAGAACGCGGGCACCCTCCGGAAAATGCCGATCATAACAAATATACACACCGACCGTTGCATAGCGCGTCTTGAACACGGGATAACCCAAATTCCCCGGCCTGAAATAGAACTTCTCCCAGAATCCCGGATCCACTTGTGGAATGTGGTGCTTCCGATACTTACCTAAATAGGTTCCGTCCGCATCCAACACGGCGGCGGAGTTGTAATACACTCCCGACATCTCCTCTTCATAGATCGGCACGATCATCACCATCTGATACTTCTTCGCGTACTCCTGCATCAACCTGATCGTTGGGCCGTCTGGAATCTTTTCAACCATCGAATACCACTTCGTCTTTTGCTCGGCGCAGAAGTAAGGACCATAGAACAACTCCTGAAGGCAAAGGATTTGGACTCCCTTTCTTCCGGCCTCTTCAATAAAAGCAATATGCTTATCAATCATTGCTTTCTTGATGATTTCAATCGGCTTCTCGGTTGACTCTGCGAGCGAGCATTGGATTAACCCGCCCTTAATTATGCGCGACATCGGCAGACTCCTTTCAAAAGTAAAACACATAGCAAGAGAGTTTCTGGCGCAAGGATTGTAACAACTATTCCAGTCTATGTCAAGAAAGAAGCGGTTGGATTTTGAGAGGCGAGTTCATCGTCATTCCGCTGAGCCGTTTCGGAACTCCTTGCCAATCACGTTAAGCCGTGATATTGTCACGGTGTTCTCTTTGCCAAACGGAAGGTGACAGAAATGAGCTTTGCTTCTAGCAGGCTGTTGAAAAACCCGGTATTTGTGCAAAGATATTCATCGGGATAACTTTTTTTGAGACAGGAAACACACACATATGCTCGTGGTTGGTCACCATCTCGACTCTCTCAACACTGGTTGACGGATCGTTTTGCCCACGACCACCGAACGGAAGGCATCTCAACACACTTGTCCTATGATATTCTTGATTCGTATCAGGTTGTAGATTGCGTTCGTGAAAGTGAACATCCAACCGCCTCGTGTGACTCCCTTGTGTCGCGTCTTGCGCATCAGCCCTATGGTCTTCAACCAGCCAAAAATCTCTTCGACCAACTTTCGTTTGCGCTGGCTGATGTCGTATCCGACATGGCGTGTGGTTCGGAGATCAATGGCACTCGAGCGATTCGTGTTGTTCTGTGCAACGTGTGGCGTCACCTCCAGCTTGCGCATCTGTTCCACAAAATCTTGCGTGTCATAGGCTTTGTCTGCACCCAAGGTTTTCCGACCCTTGCGGCGTTTCTTGAGACGCTTGGTCATCTTAGTGGCCGCTTCACGTTCTGCCGTTCCCGTTGCCTGTGTGTAGCGCGTCTCCACCACCAGTCCGTGACGGTTGTCCATCACCACGTGTCCCAGAAACGACAGTTTGGCCTCGCTTCCTTTGCTCTTTTTATACAGTCGTGCCTCGCTATCGGTCGTGGATTGATGGGTGTCGTTGGTACGTTTGTCACCGTGAAAGTTTACCGTTGGATTGCCCGGATCATCACCCTTGGAAGACGTCGGATCGTCTTTCTTCTTGAAGCTCTTCTGTCCAGCCCATGCTTCAATGAGTGTTCCATCGACCGTGAAATGCTCATCACTCAACAGATGGTGTGTACGGGCCAAGTCCAGAACCTTCGTCAGAAACTCGCTGGCAATGTCTCCTTCCAGCAGCCGGTCTCGATTCTTGCTGAAGACCGAATGGTTCCAGACCGTGTCGTCCATCGACAAGCCCACAAACCAGCGAAACAACAGATTATAATCCAACTGCTCCATCAGCAAGCGCTCGCTGCGGATGGTGTACAAAATCTGCACCAGCAAGGCGCGCAGCAACTGTTCCGGCGGAATCGACGGTCGTCCAGTGTCCGCATACAGCTTTTCAAATCCGCCGGACAGGCTTTCCAGAATCGGATTGACCATCGTGCGCAGAATCCGCAACGGATGATTTTCTGGGATTCGATCTTCTTGAGAAATATAACTGAACATCGCTGGTTGTCGACTTTGAATGCCGCGCATTTGCGTGCGTCTCCTGTGTTAGTGATGAATGGTTACAAATATAATACATCACCGCGCCCTTTCGACACGCATACAAATAAATTTATGAGTTTTTCAACAGCCTGCTAGGGGAGAATTGAGCTTGGTATGCGCGGTAGACCACCAGTGTTGTTCACCGCTGATGATAATCCCGAAGCATGATTCGGCGATTCCTGGCACTCGGTTTTATATTGTCGGGAGGACTTCTATGAACTGCTCATAACAACGAGTTCTGCGGGTTCTTCAAGCGTAGCGGAAATCGTTCGGAGGCGCTGCAATTGCTCCTCAACACACTGTGGAATCGAGGTAAGGTTTTCGTCACCATAAGACCTGCCTTTCGATAGTTCCAGACAGTAATCAATTCCATCCTCGAGGTTGCTGCTAAACTCGCGTAGGTAAGCCAGGTCCTTTGGAGTCTTGGCGCTTCGTGTAACAAGCTTTTCGAAATAGTCAACATACATCACGATCTCTTTTGTAAACATGTGAGGTCGCTCAGCAGGGACAAGAGATTCACCTCGCCCATAGATGTGATCCACCATCTCCTGCAACGAGTAAAGCCTGTTGAACCACGCGATGTTCGGTCCAGGACAGATCGACTGCGGTGAGCGCCTTTCCGGAACAATGCCAAGCGCAATGAGCGCTCCGTTACCAAGATGTTCGCACAAACATTCCTTTATAGCGATCTGCCCACGCATCTTCTCTTTTTCGATTTCCGAGATATCCATCGACGCGATCTGTTGATACTTCACTTTCTGATACTCCGTCGAGGAGAGGCAGATCGCTTTTTCGGTGAATTCCGTATTAGAAACAAGGAAACCCTTGGGGCATGGAGAACCCGGCTTATCAGTTCCCGCACGTTCGCTGGTCCACACCTGCGAACCAGTGCCGCGCACATTGTTGAACGGCACGCCGAGCGGTGAATTATCGCTCAAATATAGATCCTTCTCGGTTGCAGCGCGGAGGAGTTCACGCGTGGCATTATCAACACAGGTTGCCTCAGGCACAAGCAAAAACGGGCTTGCCCACCCTGTTCGGTCCATCCCGTACTGCTCCTTCATTCGCATCGCCTCTCCATGCGTTCCGATTCCCCCTTGCACCGTAACAAGCGCCCGCTCCTCCATCGCATGCTCAGGATAGGTCCATCCCATTGTTTCATAAAATCGCCGCACCACCGGACGGAATTCTTTTTCCAGCTCTTCCCGCTTTTCATGGAACTCCTTCAGGAGCATCGGGAGAAGATGCCCGTCCGACGCGAATGCGTGTCCGCCGCAGTTCAGTCCTGACTCGATGCGAAACTCATGAACTTCCAGCCCCTTTCTCGCCATCAGTTTGCCTTGAATGAGCGCTGAGCGGAAGTCACTAACCTTCAGAATAATCTTCTTCTTGATCTCCCCTATTTCGTTCCGATAAAAGTCACTGAATCGCGCCATGTAAGAAAAAAGGCTCTGGTTGATCCCTGCAGAAAAGACGATGCACGAATCGAGCATACTCTGCGCGTAGCCGCGCAAGGCCGCCTTCGCATCGGAGAACTCACTGCTTAGCGGCATCCCGGATTTCGCGAAGTTCATCTTGTCCAATTTGACCATGATATTCACGTTGATCGAACCGGGAAGCATCTGTTCGGTGAGCTTCTTCGCTTTCTCGTCACGCTCTCGCCCCGGCGGGACGTTTTGAAGAGCGAAGTATTCAAGCTTGAGTGGACTGTCGTCGGGCAGCATTTCAAAGTACTTCGCCTTATCGTTCTTCATGAAGAACGGGAGTTGTTTGACCGCTTCAACGTTCCGCCCAACCAATTCCTTGACCATGTTTAAGTACGCCGTAACGCGGCGCGCACGACCGTCCTCAGCATATCGTTCGATGTGTTCGAATGGAAGGTCATTCTTCCTACAATAATGTTCTCGAATGCGTTCGAGCAAAAGGTCGTCAACAATGGAGATGACCGACGAGATGCCAAAATGGGCAACGCGTATGGGTGTGTCGATGGAGTGACCCGTTCCCATCACGGGGATATGGAAATGATGATACGATGCGTTCACGATGTCCTAGTATCCTTATGGTATGGGGGATTCATGATCTATGAATAACCTAATGATTGATTCATCGAGCCATTGTCCGAAGGACCCCTTCGGGGAGTCATCGGACCATTGAGCCAATGAATCAACTCTGCCATCTTCGCCAACTCACGCTGGGAAAGCGACCGCCGCTCTCGAAACATACGAACCTTTCTATTTACTATTTTCATCAACGCCACGGTGCCGCTCCACCCTGAACCACACAAACGATGTAATCCAGCCCATACTCATACACCCGCAGAGTCATTATTCCAACGTCAACAATGCCCCCCACTACGGGTGCGGGGCGGGAGTCGCGCCACGAGTTATACTTTGTATCTCTGCCGCCGTTAGCCCACTCAAACACTGCCGTGCGAAAGTAAAGCGAGTCGTGCAGGCTATACCCGAACGAAACCTCCATCGTAATTGTGCTGATCGGATACCCCTCCGGCGTTTCGCGTCCGCCCTCGACCCGCAACAACACATCACCCATGCTGTAACGCGCCCGCTCAAGCGTCTCCCCATGATAACGAACATACGGAACCCCCGGCGTCTCCTTATTTACGCCCGCCGTGTAGCAGGATGAAACGAAAAAGAAGAAAAAGAGCGGCAATAGCCTCATTTTTTTCGCTCCCCCTTAGCACCCCGGTCAGCCACAGCACGCGCAACGCTAACAGCAAGGTCATATAGAACGGGGCTAATCTCAGAGCGGGACTTGTCCGATTCCAATATCTTTCGAAGCACGTCCGGCTCCACTATGCCGTGCTGCTTCAAAATAGAAATCAGTTCACGAATCTTCCCGTCTCCCTCCCTGCTGCGGCCAGTTAAAAGCCACTCAATATCACACCCGACTGCACGAAGTCGCTTCAACATCTTTACACCAACCCCCGCCTTCCCGCTCATGTAATCGTTCAGTTGCTGAGAACTAATGCCAATCGACCGAGCAAACGCCGCCATACTCGTGTAATGGGCTTCACCAAAAACACGCAATCTCCCCGATATTTCCTTATCCTTTTCCATTACAGAATAATCCGTAACTTTTTCCTTGACAAGTCTCAGATCCTTTTTCGGAACGGAGTGCGCCGAGCGCGGGGTTCCCCTTCACAAGCTGCAACAGTGGATGGGGCATTCTCGCATTGAAACTACGCGGCGCTACTATGTGAAGCCACGGCCTATTAGCTCCTCAGATGCCAAGAGTTTGAATCTGGGGGTCAAATAGGGGACATACAACTCTTCGCCCCTACACAAAGTTGCCCTTTTTGAGTGGACAGGGCCAGAATCGAACTGGCGACACACGGCTTTTCAGGCC
>JANONN010000108.1:0-13708 GCA_031420835.1 Ignavibacteriales bacterium
GAGAAGGTAAACCGATTTTTACTTTCATTGCTTGTCTGAAAGTTTTCATCAGCATTTTGTTGTCAATGGGGTTTGGTGCTGAACAATTAAAAACTCCTTTCAATTCTTTATGTGATTGAAAAAACAAAATGATGCTGAACAAATCTTCAATGTGTATCTGACCTGCCCCCGTTTTATGTACCAACCTGAATGTTAGTATTTCCCTGATTCAAAGCAAGTTGGAAACTCTGAGCAGGTAGTATTGCTTCTGGTGCTGGTGGTCGATAGTTCAATGAGCTGTGCGGTCTTTTTGTGTTGTAATACTTTCTCCATTGTTCAGTGATTACTCTTGCTTCGAGCAGGGTGTCGAAGATTTCCCCGTTCAAGAGTTCATCTCTGAATTTTCCGTTGAATGATTCAATGTAACCGTTCTCCCAGGGACTGCCTGGCTCGATAAACAACGTCTTAACCCCGAGCCGATTCAACCAAGCGCGTACTCGCTTCGCTGTGAACTCCGGCCCATTGTCTGAGCGGATGAAATCCGGTATCCCTCTTGCAACGAATAACTCAGCCAGTTGTTCTATGACATCATGCGCTGTGATCTGCCGATCTACATGGATCTTCAGTGATTCCCTGGTGTACTCATCCAGTATGTTCAGGTATCTCAGAGGACGACCTTGACTGGTCCGACCGGAAACAAAATCGTAACTCCAGACATGGTTTTTGTATAATGGCCGCAGTCGAATACACGATCCGTCGTTGAACCACAACCGCTTCCGTTTTGGTTGCTTTTGTGGTACTTTGAGCCCTTCCTGTATCCAAATCCGCTCCACTCGTTTATGGTTCACTTGCCATCCATCGTCCCTAAGACAGATCGCTATCCGGCGATAGCCGTAGCGACCATAGAGGATCGCGAACTTGATAATATCTTTTCGCAGCATCTCCTCATCGTCCTTCACACGTGGCTCCTGCCGTTGAGTCGATCGAGCTTGATCTAAGACGCGACAGACTCGTCGTTCCGACATATTCAACGCTTCCTGGATCTCATCTGCTGCCCGGCGCCTCTTGGCCGGGCTCAAAAGTTTCCCCGAGCCGCCTCCTTGAGGATTGCATTATCCATCGAGAGATCCGCTACCAATCTCTTCAGCCGGCTATTCTCCTGCTCTATCTCCTTGAACCGTTTCGCCTGGTCTACGCGAAGACCGCCATACTCTTTCCGCCAGTTGTAGTATGTTTGCTCACTGATCGCAATCTGACGGCATGCTTCTGCCAGGGTCTGTCCCTTTGCCTGCAAAACGTCCGCTTCTCGGAGCTTGGTGATAATCTCCTCCGCTGTGTGCCGTTTCTTTCCCATGGTATAATTCCCCTTTCTGATCCAAGATACTAAAATTCAAATTGGATCACTTTTTGGGGGGCAGGTCAGTTTTTACTGTTTTCTCAATGCCTTTCAAGTAGTCCTCAAGAAGCGATGGCGTTGACCTTGAAAACCACTCGTTTAAGAGGTGGGAAAAAGCCGTTGCTTTGGCCGCCTCTTTATTCTGCTGAACGATCTGAGCTTTGTACTGCTGGAAGCGCTCATTCCGAATTATTGTAGAGGGAGCAACGATCCGGACAGATTTTTCTCTAAGCCTAGATTTTTTTGCCATGCTTTGTCAAAATCTCTTCAGCTGTTCTTCGTCCCAACTCGAGGCCCGCTGCGATCCGAATGATCTTCACGTCGCCAAGTCCTTTGATGTTGAGCAACTCAGAAAGGGGGAGATGAGAAAGCGATTCAAACGATCCATGCGTGACAAGTAATTCTTGTGCAATGTCTTCTGCGGATTTACCTTTTGTCCCTGTTGAGATCAGAATCGCGAGAAGCTCCTCATTTGTGAGAGCTTTTGGACCAAGTTCGCGGAGCTTCCCACCTGGATGTTTCCATTGTTTGTAGTCTGCGAACTCTTCTTTCACACGTGCGTGGGTTGTCGTACGCTTCTGTCCTTTCATTTGGCCCCCTTCGCATCTTCAATTTTTTGCTTCTTATGCTCAACATTATTCTCTCGCTTGATTCGCTCGATCATGTCTCCATCAACCGTGTTCGCATCAATCGAATCAAGAAGCGCGGCGAGTGTTTTACCGAGTCGTTGGTGTTCTTCGGGGGAGAGTTTGTTGGGGATGGGTGTTTCGAAGTAGGTCTTCTCGGTCGCAACAATGCAACCTTCGGGCGTCACGCCGACTTTCAGATCGTCTTTGGTGAAGCCGCAGTCGTAGTGAGCAAGAACGTTTGCAGCAACAGCCTCCGCAACGCGCTGGATGAATTCTGTGTCGGAAAGCAGTTTACCGTTCTGGTCATATCGTTGAGGCATAAGGCTCCGTTTGGGTCGGAGCTTCGGAGTGTCTTGTTCTTCATGTCATGCCCGTCCCGCCTTGGCGGGATAAGCGGGCATCTTGTTCGAGATTCCCGATAAAAACATTCGGGAATGACAAGAAGGTCTAAGATCGGCTGAATCGTTTGCGGCGGGCTACAACAGGTACCAAAAAGAACAAAGGCGCGAAACCAACGCTCCTTTGCTCTAAGGCACCTGACAGCGCCCGCAATCAAAAGAGTCATCAGCTCGCGCCCTTTCGGGCGTGGCCGACTTCCGTCTTGATTGCTTCAAAAAATTGTCAGGTTTTTAGAGCAAGACAGTAGCCGAAGCTACGCGATATGTGTTATGGTTACGTTAAGCTAACATTGGTCCTTATTCAAAACAAATCCTCTTGTCCCACATCCTTCTTCGTCGGTGGATAAAAGACGCCGATGATCACAAAGGGATTCGGCGCAACGTTATGGTATTGCTTCGTGGTTCCAACAAAAAGGTAAAGGTCTTTCCTGAGCACAAACTCGTCAAAATATTTCTTTCGAACAAGCTTATTTGCTTCTTCTTCATCTCCCTCGGCTTGTCTCAAACAATTCCAATAGAGTGCACCGATCTCCCAGTCCTCAATCATCAGTGTTTTGGGTTTACTCTCACCTTCAGAAAAGAAGCGGTACGAGTACTTGTAAGGAACTTTGTCAACGATCTTCCTTAAGACGCCCTCTCCCTTCTCATCAATTTCGAACAGATCATATTGTTGATAGTTCGCGAGCCATTGTTCTTTCCATGTGCGTTTGTCTTCTTTGATAATGAAATCCACAATCTCTCGTGGACGAAATGTCGCAAGGGATTTCGTAGTGTCACTCTTCGCTTGACGGATCAATTCCTCAAATGACGTGAAGACTTCCTTCAGGACATACTGTTTACGCTCAGCCCACTCGTTCTCCGTCCCGATCTTTCCCAAAATCTGAACGTCTGAAGCATCGGACCTGGGTCTGTAACTTTCCTGTCGGAAATCGCTCTTGTTCCGAACTACGTCAAGCTGAATCCATTCATATTTCTCAAATCTCTTATCGTGCGGAAGCGAACGGAAGGCAATGGGATAGATACGTATCCACCGACCATCCTCCAAAACACCTGCCGTACAAACAAGCTCTTCATATTTGTTTGAAGGAAGCGGATACGTCTTGACGGTGATGAGAACTTTTGCCTGCTCCAGAATATCAGGTAGATAAGGCATGAACCCCCCAGGGATTGTTATTCGATATGCACAATCGGCGTTTTCCAGCCAGCCGATTTCTGCAGCCGCTCCGTGATCTTATGGCGATGGCATGATGTTGGCGTTGCCTCAAAACATGTAAGCGCTATGCGACCATGAGTACGTAGAAGTTCCCTGATCCTTTGCAACTCACCCCGACAAGTCGGGGTTGGCAAACTTTTCTTCGCATAGTGATGAAAGAGCTTCCGATAGTCACTGGAAGTTTCCAGATTCTTGCGGAGCGAAGAGTCTATCCCCAAAGCGGGCATATGCTCGTATTCGATGCCAACGAGCTTAAGGTAGTTGCGGAATCGAGCCTTGCTGAAACCGTACTTCATGGAGATTGAATTTCGCCGCACATCCACTACGAGAGAAACATTTTGCTCAATCAACTTGTTGATATAAGCGTCAATCGTCAACCCTTCATAACCCAACGACATTAAACATGGCTCAGTCGGGGGGCAGAAGGCTTCTTCAACGTCTCTCCGTTCCTTTGCAGACAAGATTCGCTCTCTGATCTCACTTCGGTGAGCATAATAGGGATACTTCATATAGACATGTCGAACTAACGGCTCGCCCCTTAGACCCCTTGTTCGCGCCACGAACTTTTGAATGTGCTGTCGTTCCGCCTGTTCCAAACCTTTGAGAATTGAGGGACGATGCTTAAGTTTGAAGCTGTCGCCTTCCTTCAAATATCCTTGACTTGTTAGCACGTGTTTGTCTTGGTACGAAAGAAAGCTGAAGCACCCAAATTTGTGCGGAAAGAAGTCATAGTAGTTCACCCCACGATCCATGCAATAGCTAAAGAGCAACTTTTGCATGTCTGTTCTGGACAATTCGCCGCCGCATGATTCGATCAACGCCAACAGTATTTTTCTACGCAGGAACATTAGAAATCATCGTTTCGAGGAGATTTTTCTACATGATGTGATCAGTAATTTAACCCAAATCAGCTCAGAATCAATCGTTAAAAACACCCTACCACACCCTCACCACCCCGAGCACCCAATCTGCAAACACGATTAGGACTCCAATGGTAAAGAACCAACCTGCCAGCCCGACCGCTGTCTGGCGGGCTCAATTCCGTTCTGATTCATCGGGTGTGCGGATCTTTTTCGCACCGACGCCAAGGACCATAGCATCCGGGTCTTTGGTCACTTTTCGAAATGCAACGGCAAGCTCGCGCAGATACGTTTCGAACGCATCGGGATGCGACTTTCGCGGCGGAAGTTTGGAGAGGTCAACTTCTGGTCCCAAGACCTCGAATTGCGAAGAGGGTAAGTTCAGCACAACGCGCCCGTTGCGGATCGAGTACCATTCAATATACACACTCCCGTGGTGTTGGGCGGTTATATCTCCGGCATTGCCTTGTTGAAGAGCATGCATATGATCCATGTACCCCGGCTCAATTCTTTCAAGAGAACCATCGAAGCCGGCATCGCTTGGGTGGTCGTTCCAGATATGAAGAGTGCGTCCGCGAATCTCGTCATGGAAGTCGCCATCGAGGTCGAGCGCACAATGAAGCGGTTCCTTTCCTTCGCGATAGAAATCCACCCAGCCCGTGACGCGTCCCGGTGTTGTGTTAGCGACAATGCCCTCGATGAGATTCGGTGTTGGTCTAAAGGCCAAGGGTGTATTCCGTGCTCAATGTGCTATGAACAATCTCTTTCCGATAGGGTGGAGCTTGTGTGAAGCCTCATGAGTCGGGTCATAGACCCGACCAACAGACCGAGGAACGCTGCACATGCGGTGTTGATCGGGACTCCTGTCCCGATGTTCAGGAGCGTCATCTCAATTTACTCGACCGGTTTCGCAAAATCGCCTATGAACAACAATGAGCCCGAGACGAACCGTCCGTCAGGACCGACTTTCCATGTGATACTTCCAAACCCCTTTGAAGACTCCATCGTCAAGGTTACGAAGTCCGCCTCGACTACGGCGTTGATGGTCCCCTCCAGAGTTGTTGCAACCTCTCGTGGGATCACGAAGCCGAGAAAACTTCCTCCACCGCCTCCGCGATTTGGTGAGAGGGTCCGGTGCTGATAAGCAAAGGTTGACCACTTCTGGATCTCTTTCAGGATCTCATCGCGATTATCCTGCATTGCCTTCTTCGTATCGACCGGTTTTATTTCTGCAGTTGTCGCATTTGCAACACCGAGGCGTTCTTCAAGAGCGCGAACTCGGCGTTCTAAGTCGCTTACCCGTGCTTCCAACACGCGTGGGTCTTGTGAGAAGGAGATCGTCGCGCATAAGCTCAGCAGTGCTGCCAACCAGAATAACCTGACATTCATATAAACCTCCCGAATTGTGACGCACGAATGTAGAGAAAGGGAAGTGGAAAATCAACGCTTGAATACTCACCTCAGTAACACTGAATCTGAACGGTTTGTGGAAGCGGAAAAACGGATTGGTGGATAGATGGAGCAATGGGGAATGAATAATGAGTAATGATAAACGAACAATGACGGAAAGCAAGTACAGAATACGAAACCGGCTGCAAAAGGTCTACATAAAATCAATGCCTTCCCCGCTCCGCAATCCGCACTCCGCATTCCGCAATCATTTCACCAACATCATCTTCTTCGTTTCCGCAAATCCACCAACCAACATCCGGTAGTAATACACCCCACCTGGCAGGTGGGAGGCGTCCCACGAAACCGAATACACTCCCGGCAATCTGCCTTCATTCACAAGCGTTGCAACTTCACGCCCCAGCAGGTCATAGACCTTGAGACTGACAAATTCGGAATGGGGAATGTGGAACTCGAAATGTGTTTCAGGATTGAAAGGATTCGGATAGTTCCGGGAAAGATGCGCGGTGGTCGGGAGAAGCTCTGCTGTTTCGGTATAGGGGAGAACAGTGGGAACGAACTTATGAATTTTTCCTCGATGGTCACATATATAGAGCTCATTATCACGATCCACGCCAAAGGATGAGATTGCAAGATCGGTGTCGAACAATTCGGTATTGATTGTGTTGGCTCCGTCGTGCCTCAACGTCCAGATGCGGCCGCTTCCAAAGTCTCCATAAACATATGCGCCCACGAACGGCGTGATCTCGGTTCCGCGATATACATAACCGCCCGTGACTGAAATACCGAGCGTACGTCCATATTCCCAGAGGGGCATCGTCAAACCGCTTGTGTCGCAACCGGAAGAAGGGGAATAGCACAATGTTCCCTCGAGAATATTCCATCCGTAATTTTTCCCCTTCTCTATGATATTGATCTCCTCAACTCTGTTCTGTCCCACATCAGCACACCAGATCTTTCCTGTTTCAGTATCAAAACTGAACCGCCACGGATTGCGCAGGCCGTACGCAAAAATCTCTTCCCTGTATCCCAATGTATTTCCCACAAACGGATTGTCGCTTGGAATGGTGTAGTTTCTTCCAGCGCTCGGCGTGTCAATGTTGATGCGCAGAATCGAGCCGAGAAGTGTTGCGCGGTTTTGCCCGTGTCCATGAGGATCGCCTCCAGCACCACCATCACCGAGAGCGATGTAAAGATATCCGTCCGGCCCGAAGGCAACTTGCCCACCGTTGTGGTTAGAATAGGGCTGAACGACACTCATGAGTGTCAACTCGCTTGATGCAATTGCAGAATCAGGATTCGAGCTGACCGTGAACCTTGAGATGTTCGTGCGAAGAGAATCCGATTGCCATGTATAGTTGACGTAGAAGAAGCCGTTGGATTCATAGTTCGGGTGAAATGTTAATCCCAAGAGTCCCATTTCACCTCCACTCCGAACCTTCGATCGGATATCGAGGAATACTTTCGCTGTGGTTGTTGCAGGAGAGTTCTCGATCACCTTAATAATACCGGCCTGCTCAACCACAAACAAACGGTTACTACCATCGGGAGCGTGTTGAAGGTCAACCGGATTAACGAACTGAAGAGAAGGGAAAGCATCCTCAATCCGGACTTGTGCGGCGACCTGTGCGAGAGGAACAATTAAAAGTGCGCCTACAAGAATCAATGTTCTCATGTCGCCGTCCCTTTGGGAAGCGTAGGATCAACAAAAAGCAACTTCTCGCGTTCAATCGTAACCGTACCAGGTGGAGTGCCTTTCGGTTTGCGAACATACTTTCGTTGCGTCATTGCCACAGGAACATTCTTTGCATTTTTCATCTTACTATAGTACGCGGCGATGGCGGCGGCTTGTTCGATTGCTCGTCTGCCGGGCTCACCTTTTCCCGTCCCAATCTTCAGAACAACGTGCGATCCACTCGACCCGCGTGTATGAAACCAAAGGTCGTTCGGCTTTGCGTACTTCATCGTGAGCAAATCATTATTCTCGCTGCTCTTCCCCACCCACACTTGAAAACCGCCTTCGACCGTGAAAACGCGAAACGGAATCTGTTCGACTGGCTTCTGTTTTCTTTTAGGGTCGATCTCAATCCCCGACCGTCGAAGGTCTTCCTTTCTGCGTTGAATAAACTGTTGAAGGAATTCTTCTGTCTGCGCCGCTTCTATTTCAGCGATCAATCCGTGAAGCAATTCCCAATCCTCGTTCAGGTCCGCAATCCGATCGCTCGATTCCGCATGTGCGCGTTTGGCTTTCTTCGCTTTCTCGAAGTAGCGTTCCGCGTTCTTGGCGGCGCTAAGAGCGGGCTGAAGTGGAATCGTTATCATTTCTCGATGCGTTGAGTAGACGTTCTCAAGAGTCCACTCAGATTCTCCTTTTGGAATCTGACCGATGTGAGCCATCAATAATTTTCCAAGGAGTTCATTCTGTGCTGCGTGTTGCGCGAGATCCAATTCGTGGCGAAGCTTTTGAATAGAGCGCTCCGTCCGTTGAATTCTCTGCTCAAGTGATTGAAGAAGAGCCTCCTTGTGGTGAGTAAAACTCTTCTGCTTTCCCGAAGAAGCGAGAAATGTCCGAATGGCATCGTGGATTGACTCGAATGTGCGATACTCCGTTTCTCCCAGGTGAAGAAGCGGGATGATCGAAAACATGATTGACGATTCATTTTGATGATAAACACACGGCTGTGGTTTTTCCATGAGATCTCGCCGCAGATTGAGAACTACAGTGTACAAATTATCGCTCTCGTCTTGAAGGAACTGAACGACCGCCGTGTCTTCCTTCAGGTGCGCTCGGAAAAGAACCTCCTTGATGAGAATTTGGCCAAACGTCGGAAATGATTTCTTGAGAGCGGCGGAGAGGAGCACCTGACCGATTGACGAGAGTCGCCGGCGGAACTCTTCCGGCGTAAGGATGGGTACGCCCGGACTACGCCATTGAGAAAGAAATTCCGTTGAATATTGATCCAATGTGCGTCCTAAAATTTCTTTGGGATGAAGGAATGCTCCAACGGCCTTTCCATCCGAATCTACTTGAATGACATTTGCCTTCGACGCGAACAGCTCAATGAGAATGGAGTGACCGGAATCGAAACCGAGACGAATGACACGATCGTTCGGATGAATCTCAACGCCCGCAATCATCGTGTCAATCAAGCCATCAAACAGATCAACCGAATTTCGACGCGCACGTTGGAACGCAGTTCTACAATAGAGAAAATTTCTCGATGGCTCACATCCGATCAAGATCCATATGCTGGCATTCTCGTTTGTGCAATGAAGTACAAGCTCATTTCGCACTTGAGAGAACGCTTCTTTCATCCGTGAGCCGGGGAGTTGTTTCGTGAGGTCGTTCGTGATTTGCAGGAGAGTATAGTAGTTGGCGATCATGGTCACTTCGCCCCAAAAGTCCACAAAAAAAGAAGCAAAATCAATTTGAACTCCTGCAATCTCAGAAATCTGCGTCGAACTTTCTCTTGCCGTCTAGGACAAAGTTGAGTACCTTTAAGATAACATTTCCTTCCGGGAGAGCATCTTGATAGCCAGTATGACAGGATTCGGCCGCGCCGAAATCACTAAGCGCGGCATTACCGTTTTGGTAGAGATACGTAGCGTCAACAGCCGCTTTTTGGAAGTCTTCTCGCGACTGCCGCGAACTCTTTCTCAGAGGGAGAGTGACGTTCGTGATCTTGTCCGCTCTCAAGTCAGTCGTGGCAAGATCAATATCTCGGTGACGATGGAGACCGGGACAAATGGTGCCGCCCCGTTGAAGATCAACATCTCAGCGGCGCGTGCGTACCACAAGTTGCTGAACGATCTTCGAAAAACCGTCAAGGTGCGAGAGCAAGTAAAACTTGAACATCTTCTGACCTTTTCTGAGGTTTTCGAACCGCCTGAAGCCGCTGCCAATGATCAGCAAGAATGGGAAGTAACAGCACAAACCATTTCGAAGGCACTGAAAGACCTCAACATCATGCGAAGAAACGAAGGTGGGGAGTTGGCGAAGGATCTGAAGGCGCGCATCAAGTGGTTGAATAAGACGCTGGACAAGATCGAAGAGGTATCGAGGATCCGCGTTCCAGCGGAACGCGAGCGTCTTCAAGAACGAATTTCCCTTTTGCTCGGAGACAAGTTTGTTGTTGATCAAAACAGACTCGAACTGGAAATTGCTCTTCTTGCGGACAAAATAGACGTCACTGAAGAATGCGTTCGTTTTCGAAGTCACAACAAGTTCTTTCTTGAAGCCCTGGAGCAAGGCGAATCGGCCGGGCGCAAGCTGAATTTCATGATTCAGGAGATGAACCGCGAGGCCAATACTATCGGGTCCAAAACAAGCGATGCGGAAACCGCGCAACTGGTTGTCAAGGTTAAAGAAGAGCTGGAGAAGACGCGAGAACAGCTGCAAAATATTGAATAGCATCGCGTTCTGAGTCCGACCAACAGAAACAAACCAATGGCTAGAGGAAAACTCGTTGTAATCTCTGCTCCGAGCGGTTGTGGCAAAACAACCATCGCAAAAGCAGTCATGCGGAAATATCCTGATATGCTCTTCTCCGTCTCTGCATCCACACGTGCAAAACGTGCCGGTGAAGTGGAGGGAAGAGATTATTTCTTTCTGACAAAAGAAGAATTTGAATTGCGCATCAACCGTGGCGATCTGGTCGAGTGCGAAGAGATCTATGGCAATTACTATGGGACGTTGAAATCAGAAGTTGATCGCGCTTTGGCACGAGGTAACGTGATGTTGTTTGATGTGGACGTGAAGGGTGCGCTTTCGATCAAGCGGAAGTATCCAGACGAAGCGGTGCTGATCTTCATTAAGCCCCCAAGCTTCGAGGCATTGAAGAAGCGTCTCTTGGACCGGAAGACAGAAGACAAAGCTACCGTCGTGCGAAGGCTCGATCGCGTGCCAATGGAACTGAAGAAGGGAGAAGAATTTGACTATCAGGTTGTGAATGATGATCTTTCAACCGCTATTGAAGAAGTGGAGACGATCATCGAGCGACACATTACTATGCAATCAATTCATCAATAATAACTATGAGGAGAAGAGCACAATGTCTTTAAAACCGATTGATATGGAAAAATTCTCGCGGAGTGCCGACAGTCTCTACGAAGCACTCGTGGTTACATCCAAGCGCGCTCGTCAAATACATCAGGATGTCGCGATTGAATTTCGGCAAAGGATAGAAACGTTGCAGCAACTTTCGGCAACCACAGAGACAGAGGAAGAGCTGGAAAGCGTCGTGAACCCGGATCAACTCAAGATCAGCATGGAGTTTGAAACACGTCGGAAGCCAACGGAGCTTGCTACACAAGAGATTCTTGAGAAGAAAATCGATTGGCGTTACAAAGAACCTGAAGTTGTTCCGACTGTGGAAGAGCCAGAAGCAACCGAGTAATTGATGTTACGCAAAACAGGTATGTCACCCTTTCAGGGTTTCTTGTCGTTGGCTATTGAGTTGGTCGGGGCGCTGCCCCGACCTGTCGTATATGACCCTTTCAGGGTCTGTTGTGCGTATTTCCACGAAGTGGAAACATCTTACAACCGAGGGCAACGCCCTCGGAAACAACAAATCAAGAATACATCTTGCCCTGAAAGGGCTACATATCGTTCGACTGAGCGCTCACGACGAAGTCTTCCTGTGCGTAACATCAGCGAGTAAGTTATGTCCTCCGTTCTCAAGAGCAAACGAATCCTTATTGCCGTTACCGGAGGGATTGCCGCATACAAAGTGTGCTATCTCGTCCGAGAGTGTGTGAAGGCGGGCGCGGAGGTGCGCGTCATCATGACTGACGCAGCCACGAAGTTTGTCGCTCCCCTCACCTTTTCGGCGCTAAGTGGCAATCAAGTGCTGACCGATCTCTGGGAAACGGATCAAAGCACAAGCTCACCTATCGGCACGCGCCACATTGATCTAGCAAATTGGGCCGATGTTTATCTTGTAGCGCCGGCATCGGCCAATACGATTGCGAAGCTCAATCACGGTCTTGCCGACAATCTTGTCACAGTTGTAGCCCTCGCGTGCACACGACCAATCGTTCTCGCGCCAACGATGGATGCCGACATGTTTGTCAATCCGACTTCACAGCGGAATCTCTCGGTTCTTCGCGAGCGTGGGTTCTTCGTGATTCCGCCTGAGGAAGGGGAACATGCAAGCGGTCTGGAAGGTCCCGGTCGCCTTCCTGAAGTTGCTTCCATATTGAAATTCATCGAACAAGTGCTGAACAGATCGTATCGTGATCTTGAAGGAAAGAACATTCTCGTGACTGCCGGCCCGACCCATGAATCTATTGATCCGGTACGCTTCATCGGGAATCGTTCGTCCGGCAAAATGGGATTTGCTTTGGCCCATGCCGCCGCTCTTCGTGGGGCAAACGTCACACTTGTGAGCGGACCCGTTACTCTCGAAACTCCGCGAAACGTCAACCGGATCGACGTTGAATCTGCTCAACAAATGTTTGAAGAAGTGAAGGCACACGCCAAGAATACCGATGCGGTTGTCATGGCGGCAGCCGTTGCAGATTTTTCGCCGATGCAACATTCATCGACAAAGATCAAGAAGACGGACTCGCCCACGACCCCGGAAGTGAAGCTCACCAAGACTGTTGATATCCTTGCTTCACTGGGGAAAGAAAAAGATGGAATGGTGTTGGTGGGATTTGCGCTCGAAACAGATGATGAGCTTGTCAATGCAAAGGCAAAACTAAAAAGCAAGAATCTTGACTTCATTGTCTTGAATAGCCTTCAAGATGAGGGAGCGGGGTTTGGCACCGACACAAATGTGGTTACGATCATCGACAGGCAGGGGCATGTCGAGAAGCTTCCGAAACTACAGAAATTCGACGTCGCGAACGCCATTCTTGACAAAGTAAAAAGTCTCCTGTCTTAACGTTGAGTAAGAACGCGGAGAGCATGTAGTTCCGGGGGATGTTCTCGCACACGGCTGATTTCTTCTATCACTTCTATGTCCAACCCACAAGATGATATTAAGAAGCTTCTGACGAACGCTCAGAAATTCCTTGCTCAAGAAAAGGACCTGAACGGAGAAATCCTTTACAGGGGCCATCGAGAGAAGCCTTCGGTTGAGGATAGTTCGGAGTCCGAGGCAACGCCCGCCGCGAAATCTCCAGTTGCGGCTCCTTCTTCAGTTCACTCAGAAGCGACACAAGAGGATCTCTTTCGAGCGCCAACCCGCTTTCGTGCGCAGATGCCAACACGCCCTGCGACGCTGGTTCCTTATCCGAACGAACCGTGGGTAGCAGCCGAGACGCTGGAGAAGCTCAATGCGACGATCTGCACGTGCACAAAATGCTCGCTTGGACACACGCGAAAGAAGTTTGTGTTTGGTGTAGGGAACCCGAACGCCGATCTTGTGCTGGTCGGCGAGGCACCCGGAGCCGACGAAGACGAGCAAGGTGAACCGTTTGTCGGTCGCGCGGGACAACTGCTGAACAAAATTCTTGAGGCCATTCAATTCAAGAGAGAAGACGTGTACATCTGCAACATTCTCAAATGCCGGCCACCCAATAACCGCGATCCTCAGCCAAATGAGATTGAACAGTGTGAACCCTATCTTTGGAAGCAGCTCGAGATCATCAAACCAAAACTTATTCTTTGCCTCGGGCGCATTGCTGCGCAAGCCCTCCTCAAAACGAACTCATCGCTTTCTCAACTTCGCGGTAAAGTTCACGACTACCGTGGTATCAAATTGATGGCTACCTACCACCCGGCGGCATTGTTGCGGAATCCCAACTGGAAGAAACCGGCGTGGGAGGATGTCCAACAAGTCAGGAAGTTGTACGACCAGTTGCAGGGTCAATAACTC
>JANONN010000109.1:0-6344 GCA_031420835.1 Ignavibacteriales bacterium
AGCCACACCAGTCGGTGTACACATCAACAAGAAGCTTCTTGTTTTCGTCCTTTGCTCGCTTTGTCGCTTCGTCAAAACTTACCCACTCCGCCACTTGCTTTGATTGCGGAAGTAGAGATGTGTTCAAGAAAAGAAGCAGGAACGATGTTGCAAGCAAAGGGGGGACGACGAGCGATCTGATCATGGATAATCCTTTCTCAGAATTTAGTCATAAGTCCGTGGATGTTCAATGTTATTGCTGTTACACTCTACTGAACAACACGAGCGCCTGCCAAGAAGATTCCCGATTCACGTTGGAAACAAGCGTACCGCCTGCTCTCAAAAACGTGCTCCATCCCATACGGCACAAACGGTAAGGGATCTATGACTTCGTACCGGACGAGTTTGTCTTTCTCAATGATGAGCAACGTCCCCTTCGGTTCATGCGAGAGCTCCTCAAGAAGCCACGAACGATAATCTTCCCGACGCTGAGGAGGGGCAATCCGGCGAATCGGCAGGTTCGCCTGAACGACGGAGTCGGGCAGGTCGGATCGCCAGCCAATATCTGCGCCATCAAGATAATAGGTGAGCTGTGGATTGCGCTCAAAGCCAGCAACGAGAATGGCACTGTGATTATTTCGTAAGACAAACTCTCGGAGTTCAGCTGCTCCATCGTTGTAATCAACCGTATCTTGAAACGCGAATGCGTAGATGCACCACGCGGCGGTGGGCAGAAAAAGAAGTGTAGGCAGAAGCTTGAAGAATTTCTGGATATCGATCCACTTATTGAGTACGTAGATCAGTCCAACGGAAGCCACAAGCGCGAGAACGAGTTGCGCGATCATCGTTGTTACTTCGGCATCCGGCAACGACAAACGAAAGAACGAGCCAAGTAGATCCTTGACTGCATTTCGCCAATCTTGATTCGAAGCCCACACCAGCGAAAGTGCCGTGCCGACAAGGAGAAGAATGCTCTCCTTCCTGTTCCGCTTTGTCACGAAGACGTTGGAAAGCTCACGCCCGGCAATGAGCGACGCGGGAACTAACATCGGAAGAAGATAGACTGCAAGCTTCGTCCGTATCAACGTAAATACGGCAAAGAAGAGAAGAAACCATACGGAGATGAATATCCATGCGTTGTCGGATTCTTTCTTCATTTTGAAGAGTCCAGCGACAACAAATGCTATTCCAAGCGGAAACAGGACGATCATCTGGTTGACGAAGTAGAGCGGGCCAGTCGGCTTGATGTTTCCTTCAATCCCATAGAACGTCCGCTCCCAAAGGGCTGATTGCTTTAGAAGAAAGAATATGTCGCCATTGCCATGAGTGATGGTCATGTACAGATGCCAGGGGAGAGCGATGGAGGCTCCCAGGAGAAGAAGCAGAAGGGATCGGCGAAATTGTGCACTTCTGGCTTGCTTCGTTCCTATTCCCCAGAGAACGTACGCAAGAGGGATTCCCAAAGCGACAAAGAGTTTCGACATCAAAGCCGCCCCGACAGCGATGCCGGCGTAAATAAATAGTTTACTACGCCGTTCTTGAATGGCAATGAGAACCAGGAGAACCGATAACGTAAGGAAGAAAGTGAGCGCGGAGTCGAACTGCCCCTGTCGCGCAAAGAACGACACAAATGGGTTCAGGCCAAAAAGAAGGGCAGCAAAGAATCCCGTGCGATCATCGGCGATACGTTTGCCGATCAGAAAGATCAGAAGTATCGTCGCTACCCCAAACAGGGCAGACCACAGGCGAAACGTAAACTCAGATTGTCCAATGGCAAGAAGCGTTGCGCTTGTAAGCCAAATATAGAGCGGGGGATGTAACGAAGAATAAAGTCCATCCACAGCAAACGCTGTTTGATCGAGCCAAGCACCATAACGTATTACTGCAAGCGAGCGCATTGCGTAAAGCGATTCGTCCCATGCTTGCAGATCGCGGAAGCCAAGGTTGACAAATCGCAGCGCTCCCACCAGTCCCAGCCCAATGAGATAGCGTCTCTCAGTGGAGATGGAATCAAAGGTCTCAAACAGACGCGAGAAAGACAATTTCATAGAGCCAGATTGAACCAAATGCGATGCTAAGGATTACTATGACGACCCGTTGTGATCGTGTGATCTCTTTCCTTATCGAAATCACTTTCGTTAGGAACGAGGAAGCAAAGATAGTCAGGAAGGGCATAAATGGAAAATGGAATCGACTCCCACCAAAAAAGACCACGCTGACCACTACCGTAATGAGAACGATGCCAGCCGTAAATGACCACAATGGATCTTTCTGCGACACCACAAATCCAATCATGCCGGTAAGGAGAATCAGAACATACGGTATGTTCGCCATTGCAATGAGTGAAATTGGAAGATCTGTGTACTCTTTCGCATAGCGCCGCGGTTGGGAGAAGTCATTCTTCGAAAATGTAAAGACGAGCAATTCTCCCTCACTTGCGAAGAGATGACCAATCTTCTTCAGTCCGTTTGTCACGAACTTCTCCGGATGCTCCAATAGATAAGCAAAGGCCATCGATCTGGCATTCCGATCTAAGGCAACCTCGTCATGCGAATGGCGAAGCAATTCATGGGGGAATACTCCTTTGTAAGCCCCCGTTGAGCGCGGGTTATTTCCGATGTAGAGATTTATTCCAGAATTAAGTGATAATGTCGGCACACCAAACTGAATCGCGTTACGAACAATCCACGGAGCGATCAAGGAAAAGAACAGAAGAGCTGAAAGTACAATGGTCTTCGGCGGAGTGTTCAAACGAACCGAATGTGCATACCAGAAAGCGACGAAGAGAATCATCCAGGGCTTGATGAGTGTGAGAAGAGCGAAAAGGGGACCCACGAGAAGCCAGGAAGTTAAACCGCGTGGTTTTCCTGTAGTGGCAACCAGAGCTACCAGAATCAAGAGGAACGTGAAGAACGTCTCCGAAAGGAGTCGATTTGCGTACAATACTGCTGGGACATAGATCATCCAAATTCCTGCTGCGACGAATCCGGAGCGTTTGGAATACCGCGACGCGAGCCGAAATAGGACCAAGCCGATCATCACATCAAGCAGCGCCTGGATGAATCTTACGGCCAGTGGAGATGATCCGACAAATGCATAGACCGAAGCAACGAACAGAGGATAACCCACAGGCCTGTAGGCAGTCGGTTTGCCATCGATAGCGTAAACACCATCTTCTACCAAGGAGGCGGCCAGCGAATGGTATTCAAGCTCGTCTGAGGCGAGCCGATGGTCACTCAGGAAAATAAACAGGCCTCTCACGGTTAGCCCCAACCCCAAGATCAGAAGGAGCAAGGCTACATCCCGTCGTTGGGAGCTAATAAATATTGTACTTCTCGTAGAGTTCTGTGAGTCTTTTGTGGACTGATTCATACGAATGGTATTTTTCGACCCATGTTCGGCCAACCAATCCTTTCTCCCTGCGCAACGATGGATTGTCGATCAATTCAATGAGCCGGTCGTACAGCGTTTCCGGCGTCGCAAGCACGAAGGGATTTTCGGGAAGCCACGCCACGTAGTCGGGAGTCATTTCTGTGATCGTCGGAATGCCAAGGGCGAGGGATTCGAGAGAGTTTCTCCCGTATCCGGTCCCACCATAGTTCCCCACTTGCTCGATCGCAATGTCACAGGTTTGCTTGATCTCCAGAAGCTTCGCGTGTGGAGTGTTCTCGACAAGTGTGAATTCAATCTTGCGTTCCTTCTTGAGTCGCTCGATCACCGGGATGATCAGTTCAGTTCCTTTCATTGCCCGATTTGTGGGGGAGTGAATGATCTTGAGTCGCTCGTTTTCATGAGTCCGTGGAGCGAGGAGGGATGCGTCGAAAGGAATAAAAATATAATGAATATTCGGATGACGAAGAAGATGATCGCTCTCGTTCGTGATGTTCAGATCGCTCAGCCTGTCCATCACGGGATGAATGCCACGAATTCGAAGATCACTCCCCATGTAATGACAGACGATTTTCTTTCCTGCCTTCTTCCACTTCTTGGCAAGTCGAGCATCCCGGAACAAATCCATGCCACCATCATAATGAATGATGTCGAACCGCTCGAGATCATATTCACGAATGGCATTGTTAATCGCGGATCGGCGTCGAACGTCGCTGAGCCAGAAATGGGCACGTTCTATCGCATTGTTCGGTCGGTAGATCGGAAGAAATGTTCCTGGATTGTGGCCGCCGATTCGGAGAGCGAGTTTCTGAGCAGTCCGTTTATAGTCGCGCCAACGATGGGCAAGTGCGGTTCGTGAAAGCGGAAGTTTGAGGCAAATATCTTCTGGGAAATCAAACGCATTTTGATGAAGCGTCACGAGGCGTGTTTCGTGACCGAAGCGGCGATGAAGATCCATCATGCTGTATGGCACGCCCGCCACGTTGATCGGAGCGACATGAAGGATTTTCATGGACTAAAGAATGCGTTTATAAAACGTGCTGCGAAGAATCCCGTGCGCGTTAAACTTTTCCTTAAACCGTATCAGAGTCATCGCGGGCGTCATCGGGTTTTCCGCATGAGTATCTTGCGACACACCAATGTCAACCCACTGAAATCCTTTCTCTTGCGCCCACCGGACAACTTCATCCGTCACAACGTGGATCGGGTTGTATTGCTCATACTCATAGAGAAGCATATTGTAGAAACAAAGGACGACGCGTGAGTTGCACACAAACAGAAGCGAGCCGGCAATCGGTGTTTTCTCTTTCTTGACAAGGAAAAGAACAATTCGATCGGGGAGAAGCTTCTTGAGCTTTTTCAAATCCTCCAAAGAGTGAGTCGGTCTCACGCGGTGGCGTTGCTTGTTCTTTAGCAGGATTGGGTAGAACGCCTCATAGTCATCGCTTATTTCTACCTGAAGATTCTGCTCACGCAAGTGCTTGTGAATATAGCGACGCGCGTCGCTGTGAAAATGCCTCACGAGATCGCCCGGTTCAATTTTAATGACATGGGAGATGTAATGCTTATCGAATGTGAACCCGCGGTATGCAAGCGCATAATCGAGGTTCTGGGAAACCGATTGATGATAGATGGAGGGGGCTGGTGTTAGAAGCGTTCGTTCGAAACCATTCTCACGGCAATAGTCGGAAAATTGATCCACAAGTTCCAAGGCTTTCTCGAAGGGAAGCGTATTCGTAACAAACGACCCGTACGATGCACCGATGGGGGATTCCAGCGTCGTTCCCATAGCAGCAGCGGGAAGTACAGCGACAATCTTTTCCCGTTCCGTAAAGATGAGATGATGCCAGGGAAATGTGCCCGATTCATGATATTGCAAAAAGGATTGGAGATGAAACATCGTTCCGTTGTTCGATTTCAGCACGAACTCATCCCAGCGCTCCTTCCACTCGGGTGTATATTTGATGATGGTCATCGTTTAGAGAACGAACCCAAGCGAAATGAGGTGTGCACTGCCAAAGCCGAGTGAGAATGGAACGTATGCGTAATCAAGTTTCAAAAACTCGTAGTGAATGCCGGCGCCTGCTGAAAAGCCTCGGATGTCGCTCGACGATCGATACCCAGCCCGAAACGAAACGATGTGCTGATAACGAACTTCGAGTCCAGCCAGGAGTGACAACGGAGAGCGCCCTTTCGATGCAATGTCCAGAGAAGGAAGGAGATCAAAGTCTCCTTCAGTCGTCTTGTATGCAACACCAACCTGAATCTGCTGCGGAACTCGAGATGCAACTTGTCGAAAGGCATTCATCTTCCCAATGTTTGTCCATGCAACGCCTGCGGAAAGACCGGCGATCGGAGTTTGATAGATCGCTCCAAGGTCAAGCGCATAGCCGTTGGCCTCATCAACAAAAAGCTTCTCATAAAGGTACTTGACGGTTCCCCCAAGACTCAAATCGCTGGAAACATTGCCCGCATATCCAAGCTGGAACGCAGTAAAGCGTGCAGTAAACGTTCCATCTGCCGGACCGGGTCGTTGGCGAAGCTCTATGCCGCCAAGATTGATATTGGCAATGGAAACACCGAAAGTGCCGTAGCGAAATGGGAGTCGAGTGCCGATGAACTCGCTTTGGATATCTTGGATCCATTCGGAGTGGGACAAGAGAAGCTCTGTTTCCGTTTCAGTCGCAAGGGCGGCGGGATTGACAAGCGCGGAGGAGAACGACTCTCCTGATGCGACCACGGCATTCGAAAGAGACGCGGTTCTTGCATGAAAGGGGAGAAGAAGCTGAGATGATCCTGTCGAAGTCCCTTGTGCCGATAGAGCAAGCGGGATAAACATGCAGACGAGAGAAATATATTTCATGGGAACGAGAGACTCACTGAAAAGAAATGAATGCCACTCGGAGAGTAAGGCTCCAGGACAAGCGCATAATGTATACCCGGTCGCCATGCCGTCCATGGTGGCTGAAATGTGA
>JANONN010000110.1:0-7215 GCA_031420835.1 Ignavibacteriales bacterium
CACCCATAAATCATTCACCACCTTCGGGAAATCTTTGATCCCCAGCAGCTTCGCGATAATCTTTGGCACATCCGTGTTGTCTCTCAAGCCGGTGAACTTCATCGCGTGCGGACCGAAAGCGAACACCGGCACAGGCTGACCCGTATGTCGAGTCGTGGTCCAGACAACCTGCAATTGCCGCTCCACAGGTCCGCCCTTATCAAACTGCAATCCGCCCGTCTCATGATCGGCGGTCACAAGAACAAGCGTGCGACGGTCCTTCATCGCAAACTCGATTCCCGTCCGCACAGCTTCATCGAAGTCGAGAACTCCCCTTGCGAGAAGCTCGAATTGATTGGCGTGACTATCCTCATCCGGGCGCTCTGTCTCCACCATCAAAAAGAAACCTGATTTGTGTTTGCTGAGAATCTGAATCGCCTTCGTCGTCATTTCTCCAACCGATGGCTTTGGAGTCTCCGCCTTCAACTCTTCAGTGGAAAAGAGACCGAAGAGCTTTGTTGATCTCGCTTTTTTCATTTCATCAACTGTCTCTACATAAGCGTAGCCAAGAGACTTGATACGCGCAATGAGATCGGTTTCATCGGAGCGCTCACTTCCGGATTGGCTCTGTGGGATGAAGTGTTTCTTCCCGCCTCCCATGAGCACATCAATGCCTGATTCCACAAGTTGCTTGGCGATGACATTATGACTATCGCGATGCGCGACATGCGCTCCAAACGCCGCCGGTGTCGCATCAACGATTTCTGTTGTTGTCACAAGTCCAGTTGCCATTCCTTTTGCTCGCGCCGCCTCAACAATGGTCACGAGATTCTTTCCATCATGGTTCGTAGAAATCCCACGGTAGAGCACTTTGTATCCGGTGGCTAAGGCGCTCCCGGCAGCACCGGAGTCTGTGATAAGAGAATCTTCGCATTGCGTCGTGATAAGTCCCGTTACAGGCATTCGCTCCATGTGCAATCGACCATCAGGACCGAGGAGCTTAATGCGGCTTGCCGTAATCTGGTTCAATCCCATGCCATCGCCGATGAAGAGAACGACATTCCGCACAGGAGAATCAGGTACGATGGGATAGTGCGCGGTGGGCAACCCCGTCCGAACCTCATATCGCGTGGTTTGAGTCGGAACTGAGCGGGAAGGAGTCTGAAACATCAGGGCCGCCAGAAGAGGAAGGGCGGCAATGAGGGTGATGACGAAGAATGATTTCTGTTTCATTGATTTGTTTTTCATGAGATTGTTGGAATGGAGATGATAAATGGCGAGAGTGATGGATGAATTCTTGCTATTCCTGGGTCGAGGCTGTACAAAAAGAAGTAGATGTCACACCCGAACGTATTAGTCGGGTGTCCAGGATGCGAATTCTGCTCCTTTTTTGCCTGCCCGCCTTCGCACAAGCCTTTGCTAAGCAGGCAGGGATTCCCGACTGAAGCTCCCGCATTAAAACGTTGCGGGACAGGATTGGGGAATGACAACATACTTTTTGTACGGCCTCCCAGAACTGAGTGGCCTTACCGTTGTATTGAGGTGGTTATGCTGCCTTTGGCCACGAATCCTATCGCAACGAGAAGCTCTTCCCGTACGGACCTTTGAGGACGATCCTGAGGCTTTCGCTCACTTCGGCGGGCAATGGGAAGGACTTGGTCTCTTCAAAGTAGGCTAAACAAGGCTGATCGGGAGTTTTCTTGACGAGCCACATGTCTGCGGCTAAAGGCGCGATACGGTAGTCCAGGACAAACGAATGATTTCCATCGCAACCACTGTACCCTACGCGAACAAATACCGAATCGCGGGCAATGGAGGGCAATGTTGAAGTCTCGAGCAGGCTGTATTCCGCACCAAATTCTGGTGGTTCAAACTCCTGCTCTGTGTCGCAGCCGACGATCGGGAGAAGAAGCAGCGTCATAGCCGTGATCGTTTTCATCGTTGCCTCCAATTTATCGCAACGGTTTCAGAAAATGCACGAGCCGAAACGTCTCCTTGAAGCCGAGAGACTTGTGAGCCTTGATGCTTTCAACGTTGTCAAATTCGGCGTCGCTGGCAATTTCTGTCATTCCCTTAGTTGCCGCCCATCGCTCCGCTGTCGCGACCAACTCTTTCCCGAAGCCCTGTCCACGTAGATCGGGATCGACATACCATCCTTCGAGATAACCAACACGGGCGGATGTCGAGCCATCGACTCTGTCGCGGATGGAGACTTCAACGAAGCCGCCCAGCTTGTTGTTGCTCCGATCAATAACGAAGACAGTCTCGTCGCCTGCTCCGCTCAGTTGCTTCATTTCGACGGCGTGCATCTCACCGGTGCAATGGGGCCAGAGTGACTTCCGCATGCGAAGCCACTCGGCGGTGTCTGCAGATATGATGGGTCGAATGACCATGACAAGGAAAAGGTTGTGTGTGTGAAAGACCCCTTACCGCACTTCGCTCATGAGGCCAAGGAAATTGTTTTCGCAATCCCGGAAGAACGCCATCCACAGCTCATGGTCCGGCATCTTTGTTATGAGATGGGGATCCGACTCGAATTTCACGCCGCGCGAGCGAAGCGTTTCATACATCCCCTGAAGATCATCCACTTTGTAGTAGAGGATGGATGAGGGATGATCGAACTCCGGTTTCTCCGGTTCTCCTAACATCAGTCGCACCCCGCCGCAGTCGAAGAAAGCCATTCGCGGGACTTCAAACAGAAGTTTCATTCCGAGGGTATCGCGATAGAACTGAACTGCTTTCGGAAGATCACGGACCGTGATGGCAATCTGCCCGATTTGTGAAAGTCCTGTCTCGTTGGCGGCCATGAGAACTCCCAGTGAGAAAAGTGAGTGGTGGTATGGTTGCAACTTGTTGAATGCGCTCTATTCAAATCGTGTTCCGATGATCATCGCCACGCCGATGAGAATGAGGAATATCGGCCAGACATCGCGCCATGGAATCCCGAAAAGAAAAACACACATCACCACGGTGACGGCAATGAGACCGACAAATTGACCACGTGCCGAAGCCGGAAACTTTCCTTGATTCGCCGCTCGCATTCGCCACACGGAACTCCCCATGGATGCGATTGGGATCAAAAGGAAGAGCGCCCACCAGTTCCTGCCGATGTCAATAATGTCGAAGTTGGCAAGCGTCAACGCCGCGCCGATGAAGATGAACGAAGCGCCGAGCCAGAATGTGTTTTTCTCGCGATGGGTCATGGGAGTCCTTTCAGTTGAATAATGAATGGTGTAACTCATGTTACGCAAGGTCGAATATGTCACCCTTTCAGGGTTCACGATATCTGATTTGGTTCTATGCCGAGGACGATGCCCTCGGCTCAGATATCAGTCCCTTGCAGGGACATTTACCAATGGCGTGACGCTGAAAGCGTCAGATGTATTATGTCGGGACAACGTCCCGACATAAAGTCCAAACCTCGACTGAGATAACCCTGAAAGGGTGAAATACATCTTGTGCGTAACATGAGTTGTGTGTAACGACTCCAAGAAAACAAGTCATGCCGGCGAAACTTGTCCCCGCAAATGCGGGAAGCGAGCGTTTCCAAAACCATCAATCCATTGATCCACTAATCCAGCAATCCTCCCACTCACACTCGAATGTCCATTACAACGGGACAATGATCCGAGGCCTTTGGATTATCTTTCCCAACGCCATCGAATCGTGGACCTGAGTATCTCGCTGCTCGCTTTGGCATCCCGCGTCGCTCGATGGTAGGGAGCGCAGAACTTCCCTTCGCCAGCGATTTTGACAGCAGAATATAATCAATCTGATGATATGATGCAGGGATGCCGCACGATGAATTTCCCTTCCAGAAGTGCGTCCACCGATCCTGCTGCGGCAGGCGGTCAACCACATTCTCCACTTGATTCCAGTTCACGAGCGAAGCAATGGCGGTTGCTCCTTGCTTGTCGGTTTCAAGGTAATCGTTGAAATCGCCAAGAATAATGAACGGGTGATTTCCGGGGTTCTTTCCAAAGCGGTCCACCACGATCTTCTTGACAGCCTCAGATTGCATGAGCCGCTTCTGCCGCGTTACTTCCCGACCCCGGCACGGTTGTTTTCGATCCAGCATGGACTTGAAATGATTGATGAAGAGTGCGATGGTCTTCCCGCTTTGAATCTCAACGTCCACTTCAAGACAGTCGCGGGAGAACACAAAGCGCCCTTTGGGGTCGGAAAGATATTGATGCGTACGGACGTGGATGATGGGATAACGGCTCAGTACGGCGACGTCAATGAGGCGGGGATCGTTCCCGTCAATTGCGAGCGCGTACGGGAACGCTTTCTTTCCGCCAAGATAGAGTTCGCGGAAGCGTTTTAGGGTGTCGAGGTTCTCGACCTCCTGCAAGGCGATGATATCCGCTTTGAGAGCTTTGATCGTCTGCGCGGTGATGCGCTTATCCGCTTCATCGAAGATGTCGAAGTACCGTTGCTCGGCATTCCACCCGTCCTTGACGGCTTTGGCTGGATCAATGTTCGAGTTAAACTTGTAGCGCGCAAACAAGTTCTCGACGTTGAAAGTCGCAATGCGGATGGTTGGTATGATTGGGTGCCCCTGGGAAATATTGATGATTGAGTAATCGAGTCATTGTGTGATCGATCCTGACCGAAGCCCCCACCCTACAAGGGAGTTGCCTGCCCCGCTGTTGTTGACGGGGTCGGGAGGTTTGGGCGCAGGGACTCCCGCTTTCAATGGCTATACAAGACAGTCCACTGGCAAGATTGAGGGGTCTTCCAGGATATAGTTCCGTGCGTTCGAATAAAGCCAATGCTCTGGTTTCTCAACAAAACTCTTGCGCACGGGATTATCATGGATGTAGTTGAGCTTCTCCAGAAAAAAATCTTCTGTCTCAATTGCGATCGGATGAAATCCATCTTGTCAAAAACTTTATGCGTATTCCCTCTGTTCTCGAGTTTGGCAGCATGCTTCATAATCTCTTGATTTGTTCAGGAGTCCCAACCCACATGCATTCCCGACAACTCCTTCACAACTAAAGTCCGCAACGGGAACCCTCGCAACGAGAAAAATCGACTACTTGATTCCACCGTAAACCGTCATCGGCCCGTACTTCCAGAAACACTCCGGTTGGGCAAAGCCTGCAGCTTTCAGGGCGATGAATTCTTCGCCAATGGAAAAATAGCGATCTTCCCCAGACCAATTGGCGAAATGTTGTTGAGCTTCGTTCCGCGATAAACCGTTTTCAATCATGAAATCCGCCCACAGATTGTATGTGGCGCGTTCACTGTTTTCGTCCAAGCTCATCGTTGCGTCGCCGTTTACGAAAATACCGGGCGAGCGGAGAGCTTTGTAAATGTTGGCGTAAACGGAGGTCTTTCTATCGATGTGCTTTATGTGGTGAAGTGCGATACATGCAACGACGCCGTCGCAGTCCGGCAGAGGTTCCTCAAAAGATCGTTCACGAAACTGAATCCGCTTTCCGTACTTTGCCAACCGATGGCGTCCAACATCCATCATCATAGGGTCAATATCCCACACTTCAAACTCAGCGTCTTGAAACCTCTCTGCAATTGCTGCCGTGAGGCCACCCGTGCCGCCACCTAAATCAACAATCTTTGGCTTAGAAGGGAGGAGAACGGCGCACCAACGCACGATCATGGCATGCATTGTCTCATATTCGGGTATCAGCGTGCGGATGACCTTATCGTATTCGCCTACGCGAAAACCAAGATGTTCCTCAACAGAGTGCGACATTGCAATTGGTTCAGTTCTATTCAGAGTCGTTATCCCAGGTGCTCCAAATTGTTTCGCATCTTTTCAAGATTCGTCATGAAATTTTTCATTTTCTCCCGCTCTTTCTCAACAACATCCTTTGGCGCCCGCTCCACAAATTGCGCGCTGCCCAGTTTCTTCTCGATGCTTTCTACAAGCCGCTGGAGTCGCGTTATCTCCTTTTCGAGTCGCTGCCGTTCAGCCGCCACATCAATCATTCCTTCTAATGGCACGAAGATTTCTATCCCGTCCACCACGGCACTGGAAGCAAGCTTCGGCTTCGCGGAGGCGGGGATCATTTCCACGTTTTGAACACGCCCGAGTTTCTGGAGATATGCGTTATACGTCTTGATGACGGCGCCGCGATCGTTGTTCGCCGAGTGGATCTGAACGTTGATCTCTTTGGAAGGTGGGATATTATTCTCCCCGCGAATATTCCTTACCGCATTGATCACCTCCTGCACGAACGCCATATCCTTTTCTGTCTTTTCGTCTATCCATCGTTCGTCAGCAAGGGGGAACGCCGCCCGCATGATGCTTTCTCCCTTTCGGTCGGTCAAATGCTGCCACAGTTCTTCGGTCACGAACGGCATGTGGGGATGTAACATCCGGAGCGCCTGGTCGAAAATCCAGAGCGCTCGTTGCACTACAATCTTTTTCATATCCATCGGTTCGTCGCCGTAGAAACGCGTCTTGACCAACTCAACGTACCAATCGCAGAAGTCATGCCAAACAAAATCGTACAACACTTTCGTGGACTCGTTGATACGGAAGTTGTTTAGTGCGTCGTTGAAGTCGCGAACTGCATGATTAAGCCTCGAGAGAATCCACCTGTCGGCAAGGTCGAGCTGCTCGGTTTGAATCTTTTCTAATGGAAGCTCTTCCTCTCCACATATTTGCGCTTTGTTTAACAGCAGGAACCGCCCTGCATTCCAAATCTTGTTTGCGAAGTTGCGCCCCAACTCGCAGTTCTCAGCCGAGAAGAGAACGTCCTGACCCAAAGGCGAAAGGTAAGCGACCGTGAATCGGAGCCCATCCGCTCCGTATTCGCTGATGACATCAAGCGGATCAGGAGAGTTGCCGAGCGACTTGCTCATCTTTCGCCCTTGCGCGTCGCGAATGATGCTCGTGAAGTACACATCGCGGAAGGGAATCAGCTCATCATCGCTCTGTCGCGGTTTGCCGTGGGCATTCGGCATCCCCTTCATGAACTCCATGTTTGCCATGACCATCCGCGCAACCCAGAAAAAGATAATGTCCGGACCGGTGACGAGCGTGTCGGTCGGATTGAAGTAGCGAAGGTCTTTGGTATCGTCAGGCCAGTCAAGTGTGGAGAAAGGCCAGAGCCACGACGAGAACCACGTATCAAGCACATCATTGTCTTGCCGCAGAGGAATGCCATCCGCCACTCCCAATTTCTTTCGTGCTTCATCTTCGTTCCGTGCGGCAGTGTAATTACCATCTGGCGAGTAGTAAACGGGAATCCGATGCCCCCACCA
>JANONN010000111.1:0-7585 GCA_031420835.1 Ignavibacteriales bacterium
ATCAACGTGAGCTGTCTGGCAGAGAACCCGAGCGTTTTCAGCACAGCATACTCGCGTGTCCGTTCTCGTGCTGCCATGATCATTGTATTCCCAAGAACCAGCATGATAATGCCAATAATCACGAACGAAAGGAAATTCAAAGCAACGATCACAGAGTTGAAGGCGGCGAGAAATCCTTGCGAGAACTCCCGTTCTGTTTCTGTTTTCGTCTCTGCACGGGAGTTGGCGAAGAGTTGGTCAATCTGGTTGGAAATTGCCGCAGCTTCGCTCGAGTTGTCCATCGTGACAATATACCAACCGACATACCCAGCTCGCGCCGGTGTTTCCTGACGCAATCGTTCCTCTACGTATTGCCAGTGGAAGAGCATGTTCTGCGGGTCGGTCGCCTTATCCTTTGGACGATAAATTCCACGAACGACAAACTGCCATTGACCCGGATAGATATCCCCCTCAAGCTGGATGATGTCGCCAACCTTGAATCCGTACCGCTTCACAAGATCGGTCCCAACGATGCACGCATTCCGTTCTTTCTTGAACGCCTCTAACTCTTCCGGAGCGATCAAGAACTCCGGATACAGTTCAAAGAATGATTCCGCATCGACTGCCATGCGGGCAAAGAACTGCGACTTATCCACATATGTCCCGCCGAACCAGTTCGCATACGTGACTTGCTTCACGCCCGGGACGCGTTCGATCTGATCTCGATACGCCAGCGGAAGCGGAAAGATGAACGACACCGAATGCCGCGTGATAAGGCGGTTTACAGACGACGCCTCAATGCCCGCGTACCAGACCGTCACCACCGTCCGGAGAAGCCCGAATGCCATCACGGCAATGGCAATGCCGAGGATCGTGAGGAACGACCGGAGCTTGTGGCGAAGCGAATTCTTGATGATGAGTTTGAGCAGTTTCATACTACTTCAATTCCCCTTTATCCAATTGCCGAAGTGTGTGCGCTCGTTCGGCTGCACGCGGGTCGTGCGTGACCACCACGATGGTCTTTTTGAATTCGCTATTCAATCGCTCCAGCAGCGTCAGGATTTCTTCCGCCGATTGCTTGTCGAGATCGCCGGTGGGTTCATCGGCAACGAGAATTGTCGGATCGCTCGCAAGGGCGCGCGCAATCGCAACGCGTTGCTCCTGTCCGCCCGAAAGTTGTTTCGGATAATGATCCATCCTGTCGGCAAGACCGACGAGCTTCAGTACCGATTCGACATGTTCGCGTCGTTCTTTCTTGGAGAGTGGCGTGAGAAGAAGTGGTAGCTCGACATTCTCAAATGCGGTCAGAACCGGAATCAAATTGTAAAACTGAAAGATGAAACCAACATGTTGCGAACGCCATTTCGCCAATGCCGATTCACCCAGTGCTGCGATATCGGTACCGGCAACTTTGACTGTTCCCTTGTTCGGTTTGTCAATCCCAGCGATAAGGTTGAGCAGTGTTGTTTTTCCTGATCCCGATGGACCCATCAAGCCGAGGAACTCACCTTCCTTCACATCGAGCGAAATGTCATTCAACACTGGAATGTGGATGCTGTCGCGCTGATACGATTTGAAAACATTCTTCACCTGGATGATCGGTTCTGCCATGTATGCTCCTTGTTTTTATTTCCGGTTCGTGAAGTCGTTGAAACGACTGATTAGCCAAGAGATTTTGGCTGTTAACCCACGACTTACCTGCCCACAGCAGGCGGGAGTCGTGGGTTATGCAAACCGGGCAATGCCATAAACCGTTTCAAGGGTTTTCAACATCAACTCACTTAACAACAACTCTCACTCCATCCTGAAGTCGCTCATCAATTCGCGCGATCACTTTGTCTCCCGCCGAAAGCCCTTCACGAATCTCAACGAACGCACCCATGGTTTGGCCTGTGACAACGGGAATCTCGACCGCCTTGTTCTCGCGAACCCCAAACACGATTGCTCGCCCGTCGCGTGTCGCAACAGCGGATGAAAGTACGGTGAGAAGCGGCTTCACGATTGTGGCGGATGCCTCCGGCGCTTTGCTCAAGAACGTCACCTTCGCGCTCATTTCGGGAAGCACCCGTTCATCGAACGCTGTGAATTTCACCTTCACCAAGACGGTTGCCTTAGCACGGTCCGCCGTCGGGACGATCTTGCTTACGAATCCCTGATACCGATGTTGCGGATAGGCATCAAGCGCAATCTCGCACGGGAGATTTGCCGAAATGCGCTCGATGTTCGACTCTGAAACATCCGCCTCGACTTCAAGAGAGCTCATATCCGCCACCGTTACTACGGCGCCGCGAGAACTTGCAGCACCGGCAAGCGGCGCCACGATCTCCCCAACGTCTGCGTGCTTCGAGAGAACCGTGCCGTCAAATGGAGCGCGGATACGCGTGTTCTCAAGCGCCACTTCGGCTGCAGTGACGGCAGCCTTCGCGACATCGATGGACGCCTCTACTCGTTTGTAACGCGCCTCGGCGGCTTCATACTCCGCCTGCGATGTGAGTCCGGCTTCTAACAGAGCCTTCTGGCGATTGTAGGTCTGCTCTGCGTCCCTCAACTCTGCCTGATACAATTTCAGATTTGCTTTCGCTTGCTCAAGTTGAGCCATCACGTCTGCATCCTCCAAACGTGCAAGCACCTGACCGGTTTTCACGCGGTCTCCTTCTTCGACGCCGAGAAAGACGAGTCTCCCTGTCCCTTTGGAAGCGACGGCAGCTTTTCGTTGTGCAACGACATACCCGCTGGCGGTGAGGATGGCATTCGCCTGAGACGGGGAAGAGAAGGAAGCTGTTGTGAGCTGCACCTCAAGCGCCGATGAAAACAGTCTTGAACCAAACAGATACAGGAGAAGGAGCGCTATTCCTATTGCTCCGATCGCGAGCCACATGAATAGTTTTGGTTTCTTCGGCGCCTCGGATCCACTGTCGGAGCGTTTGATGCGAAGGAAAGAAAGGTCGGCGTCTTGAGTTTCGGGAGGCATGGGGAAGGATTCGAATCCGATAGTGAGGAGAATTTACAAAGAAAATGCTTTGCTTACAAGGGGAGTTTGAAACACGAACGCGCTGCTCACGGAAGCAAAAGTGGGTTGAGAGGGCTTGCTGCTCTCTCGCCGGCTTTCTGACCCGGATGAAAAACCTGCATGTCGGCCAGATGATACTCATTGCTCGGTTCAAGCAAACGCGTGCCATCGGCGTAGTAGATGACGGTGATGACTTCGCGGACATTGTCCGTAAGATTAGGAAGGGAGGAGTGAAGCGTCCGGCCAGAATGAAACGTGGCATCCCCCGCCTGTAACTCGTAACTTGCGATAGAGAATCGTCGTTCCGCAATCTCGTTCTCAAAATAGGAATTCGTCGCATGAGAGATCGGGCCTTCTTTTTCAAAGTTATGCTTATGAGAACCGGAAGCGAATTGCATCGGGCCCATCTCTTTCGGGCAATCAACCAACGGCATCCACATCGTGACGGTGTGCTCGGTGTCGAGCGGCCAGTAGAAAGAATCGCGATGCCACGGAGTCGCTTTGCCACTGGCAGGTTTGAAGAGGGCTTGATCGTGATAAAGTCGCACACCCGGCACACCCATCAACTCGGCGGCGATCCTTGCGAACCGTTGGGCAACAATAAAGGCACGGATCTGTTCATCAGTCCTCCAGACGTTCGTGACTTGAGTGAAAAGCGCGCTGTAATCATCAACCCTTCCTTGGTTGTCCTGCTTTGCGACGAACTCCTGCAGGGCTTTACGAATTAGCGGGCGAACAAAAGAAATTACTGAAGAGGTTGCTACACCACGGAGGAGAAGATGGCCATTTTGGCGGAACGAAGCGATTTGGCTCTCTGAGAGAATGTAGTTTTCTCGAAGAAACCGTGTAATTTCAGGACTCATGGGGATCATCAAGGGAACCAAGATACAGGTTGACATTACTTGATGCAAGGAGCAACAAAAACAGAAAGTCCGACCTCACGTTCATGAAGTCGGACTTAACAAGGACACTGAACAGTTGCTTAGTACTTCACCGCGCATCCGTATGGCTGGGTAGAACTGACAGAAACCGGCTTGCCATCGAGATAGTTTTCGAGAGCGGCACGCACGTAATTGATTTTCTCCGATTTGTTGCCGCGCGGATCGTCGTCAATGGCGCCGGCATACACGAGCTTCCCTTCCTTGTCGATCACATACATGTGCGGAGTTGTTTTTGCATCGAACATCTTCCCAATCTTACCATCGGGATCGAGCAGCATGGTGGTGAATAACGCTTTCCACTCAGCATATTCCTTGGCGAGCGATTCGGCGGTTTCAAAGTCCTTGTGCTTCGGGTTCGTCGAGTTAACGGCCAGCCAAACAACTCCTTTCTCCGCAAACGCTTTTTGAACTGCCGGCATAACCCCACGATATACTCGCTGCACAAAAGGGCAGTTTGGGTTCGTCCATTCGAGCACGACAACCTTTCCCTTGTAGTCGGAAAGCTTGTGTGTCTTCCCGTTGAGGTCGGTCAGGCTAAAGTCCGGTACGGCTTTGCCAACCTCAACGTTCGGAGATTCTGCCAGCGCAACAACAAACGACGCGAGCAGAAGAACTGCAACGACGATGATTTGTCTCATAATGATATCCTCCTTGGTTTGTTTTACTGACTGATGTTACGCACTTTTAATATCATTTACTGATTCTGTTTTAGCGGAATGATGCATTCATATCCCTTGTCCCCCAAGAGCACAAGCCCCCGCAACTCGCGGATGGTTTCTGATTCATTGTTGGGAGTAACCATAAGTGTGATCACTCCATTGTTCACGCTGATGGACTTGTAGTCGATCATTGCGTTTTCAAGTGTTTCCGGAAAGAAGTCGGAGACTTGTTGAGCTTGTGCGCCACGAAGCAGGATGTGAACCACTTTTGTCCCGGCTGGCGCATTTGCAAGTTCCGCTCGTTCGATCGCAATCCCTGAACGATCGATCGGCACAGGGAGTCGGGCCAACGTTTCCTTCAAAACCTCGCTGACACGCTTCAACCCTTCTCCGGTTTTCTTTGTAAGCTCTACGGTTGCAGTTCCGCGAATGCAACTCTCTTTGCACACAAGCCAATCAAGCTTAGCGCGAAGTTTTGGTTGCTGGCTGTTCTTTGACGCGCCCGCCGCAGGCGAAATGGTCGAAAGGAGAATCACTTCCCGTTTGTACCCATAGGCAACCAGTTCGCCATGCACCATCTTCTCCGGAACCGGATGCAGAAGCTTGCCGGCACTCCATCCGTTTGGCAATTCCCACTGCACTTCAATCGGAAGCCCCGCATCACCCGGATTGATCCAATACACGTACCACTGTGGCTCAATCTGAAAGCGGATCGCTACTGTGAACGGTTCAGAGAAATCAGTGGCGTCCGTTATCAACTCCACCCGAACGATCTGCTTGCCCCCACTGGGCTTGCCATCAAGGGTTTGCGCCGAGGCAACCCCGAAAGAGAACAAACACATTATGATAAACAATACTCTCATCGCTTTGTTTCAACGCAACACGCGGCTTTTCGGTTCCATTTTTCCTATTGTGCTCTTAGTTGTTTATACTTCTCCGTGTATTTGTTGTAGAGCTGCTTGTGCCGATCGCGCAGATCGATCTTCTTTCCTTGAATGAATAGCTGTTCGGTTTTTGTTGGAAGTTGGAGCGGGTCACCGTCTGTGACCATGAGTGTCGCGTCCTTTCCAATCTCGAGAGAACCAACCTTGTCTGCGATACCGAGGATCTCAGCAGCGTAGATGGTTATTGACTTCAACCCTTCATCTTGTTGTAAGCCGTAGGCAACGGCTGTCGCTGCATGATGAGTGATGTTCCGTGAGTTTGACGCTGAATAATCTCCAGAGATGCAGAACTTCACGCCGGCTTGTTTCAGTTTCGCGGGAAGCGAGAACATCACATCGTAGTCTTCCCACCGACGACCGGCCGTGTGAATCGGCGTCACTACTACAGCGATGTTTTTCGCTTTGAGCAGATCGGTCACGCGCCACGAATCTCTTCCACCGACGATGACAAGATTCTTGCTCACACCTTCCTGCTCTGCCCATGAGATTGCCGATTGGATCTGTGTCAGTTCATTGGCAATAACGAACACCGGTACTTTTCCTTCAAGAACGGGGGTCATCGCTTCCCAGCGGAGGTCAATGTCATGATACGGGACGCCCCGCTGCTGCTCGCCTTTCTTGGCTTGCATGTAGGCGCGCGCATCTGCAAACGCATCGCGCAAAGCCTTCAGTTGTTCATCTCGCTGCTTCTGCCACTCTTCACGAGGTTGACGAAAGAAGGGGCTCGTCACATACACCATGGATGGCCAGTTCACAATAAGTGCCGTCTGAGATTTTAGCGTTGCATCTTCATATGTCCACCCATCCATCATCATCACAGCCGATGTTCCGGAAATCGGTCCGCCACTGGGTGTCGTTGCCGTAATGGCCACACCTTCGGATCGCGCAACCGGGATCAACTCACTTTCGGGATGAAAGGCAACTTCAGCGCGGGCATTCGGATTGATGCGTCCCGTTTCGCTGATGTCCAGCGTTCCTCGCACCGAACCGATCTCGGTAAGGCCCATGTTGGAGTACGCATCAATCAAGCCCGGATACACATGCTAGCCGGTCACGTTGATACGCTCGGCATCCGCGGGAATAGCAACATTCGTTCCGACTGCCGTAATCTTCCCTTTGTCAAACATGACTGTTCCATTCTGAATCACCGCACCACTGACAGTATGGATCATTCCGCCCACGAGTGCAATGGGCTTCTTTTGCTTCGGCGCAGGAATAGGATCGGATGCGGATGCGATCCCGACAACGATTAGCACTGTGGCCAAGAGACTTTTACTCATTCTCGTCATTCTTGTCACGGTAACGATCTTCGAAGTGTTGGTCTGTCCATGATCCATTGTTGTCTCCATTCGAGTTGCGGAAGAATTAGTCTTCATGGTCCACCCCCTCCATGCAAGAGTATGGTGATATTTCATTAGGCCGGCGCATCGACGGTCGCTGACCGGCTTGTGGCGTCGTCGGGGACGCTTGCTTTGACGCGAGAATTTTCTGAACGAGAGTGGCTCGTTCCTTTTGAATCTGTTCTCGCAGCTGACGGTCTTCGTCGAGGTCGAAATACTTCTTTCCATCTACCCACGTTTGCTCGCATTTGGAGAATGTGTTGAGTGGGTTACCACTCCAGACGACGAAGTCGGCATCTTTCCCAACTTCCAATGAACCGATCTTGTCATCCACGCGAAGCTGCTTCGCCGGGTTGATCGTCACGAATTTCAACGCTTCCTCTTCTGATAGGCCAAACTTCACTGCCTTGGCTGCTTCCCAATTCAGACGCGTTGCAAGTTGTGAGTTGTCGGAATTGTACGAAACCACGACGCCCTGCGAGTGCATGAGGGGTCCGTTGCCGGGAATCGCATCCCACGCTTCGATCTTGAACGCCCACCAATCGCTGAACGTCGAAGCACCTGCGCCATGTTTCGCAATGGCTTCAGCGACTTTGTATCCTTCGAGCACGTGTTGGAACGACGCGATCTTAAAACCGAAATCGTCCGCAATGCGCACGAGCATCAAGATCTCATCCTGACGATAGCTATGAGCATGCACAAGCCGCTTGCC
>JANONN010000112.1:0-3292 GCA_031420835.1 Ignavibacteriales bacterium
GACTCAGTGAATCTGATTCGCACAAACAGCAATGTCGGTACACATTAACTACTAAGTAAAGGGAGGAGCAGAAGGTGGTCAAATTACGATTGCGCAGAGTTGGGAAGAAGAAACATCCCATCTACAAAATTGTCGCAACGGATTCACGCGCCAAACGCGACGGCGCGTATCTCGAATTAGTGGGTCGTTACGATCCCAACATCAATCCGATGCTCATTGAGCTGAAGGATGATCGTGTGTTCAGCTGGCTTCGGAAAGGCGCTCAGCCGACGGATACCGTGCGCTCGCTTCTTCGCCGCAAGGGTCTCTGGATGCGTTGGTCGTTGATGAAGCAAGGGAAAGACGGTGAGACCGTTGAGAAGGTTATGGAGCGCTGGCAAATGATGCAGGCCGATCGCGCACAGCGGGAAGCTGATCGCAAAGCACGCCGAATGGAACGCAAGAAGAAAGCAGCAAAGAGCGCTCCGGCGGCAGAGGCTCCAGCAACGGAAGCTCCAGCGCCACTGGCATAACGTTTGTTCGAGTGATCACAAAGGCGATCCCGCTTGCGGGATTGGCGGTAAGAAGCATCATGGACCCGGATTCATCCCGTTAGATATTATTTGTGATTTGCTCATCCCAATTATTCAAGATTATCCAACGGCATGAACCCAACGGACTTCGGAAGAAGACTTCGCATCTGATAGGCGAGCGAATGATAACATCTGGATGAAGGCGCCGTCTCGGACATCGTCGGATAGAACGTACAGCAACGAATAAGATGATTGCAATTGCCAAAGTTCTCAAGAGTGTTGGTGTCCACGGGGAGATGAAGCTCAAACCGCTCACACACGATCTTGATCGGTTTAAGAAGCTACAGGTGGTTTGGGTGGGAGCGGATCAGGAGAGCGCAGTTTCGCGCTCGATTCAATCGGTCCGGATGGTTCAGAATTATCCGTATGTACGGGTTGAAGGGATTATCGATCCGGAGACAGCAAAGACATTTCGAGGAGAGTATGTTTTTGTGGATGATAGGGAGACGGTTCAGCCAGATAGTGGCTCGTTCTTTGTCCACGACATCATTGGGTTAAGCGTCGTGACAACGGAGGGGGAATATGTGGGGACGATCAGGGACGTGCTCGACTTTCCGGCGAACGATGTGTGGGTTGTTGATCGGCAGAGCAAAGAATTATTGCTTCCTGCTATCAAAGATGTCGTGCGGGAAGTTGACCTCAAGCTGAAAAGAGTTGTGATCCACCCAATGGAGGGATTGCTCGACAATGCGGATTGACATTATTACAGGATTGCCGAAGTTGTTGGAAAGTCCGCTTCAAGAGAGCATTGTTCGTCGTGCCCAAGACAAAGGGAAGGTTGAGATTGAGGTGCACGATCTGCGCAAGTGCGCGCACGACAAGCACAAGACGATTGATGACACGCCGTACGGGGGCGGTGCGGGAATGGTGCTCAAGCCCGAACCTATTTTCGAATGTGTGGAAGCGCTCAAAGTTCAGCGGCCGTATGATGAAGTGATCCTCCTTTCGCCCGATGGAGATATCTTCGATCAGAAAATGGCTAACGAGCTGTCGCTCAAACGAAGCATCGTTCTGATCTGCGGACACTACAAAGGCGTGGATGATCGAGTTCGGCAAGCGCTTGTCACACGGGAGATTTCGATCGGTGAGTACGTATTGACGGGCGGCGAGCTTGGTGCCGCCGTGGTGGTTGATGCGGTCGTCCGCTTGATCCCGGGTGTGCTGAACGACAGCGAATCTGCGCTGAGCGATTCGTTTCAAGATGGACTTGTCGGATGGCCGGAATACACTCGTCCCGTGGAGTTTCGCGGGATGAAGGTTCCGGATGTTTTGCTCTCCGGCAACCATCAGGATGTTGAACAGTGGAGGCAGGAGCAGCGTCTGGCCCGAACAAGAAGACGGCGCAAAAGCCGAAGGCATCCCTTCGGGACAAATGATTGAATCTGAACAACACTAATCTGGAGAAGTGTCATGGACAAAATCAAATTAGTTGAAGCAACCCAAATGAGAAGCGACGTGCCCGACTTTCGGCCTGGGGACACCGTGAACGTGCATGTTCGCGTTGTCGAAGGGGACAAAGAGCGCGTGCAGCAGTTCCAGGGTATTGTCATTCGACGCCGTGGTGCGGGCATTAACACAACGTTCACCGTCCGCAAGGTGTCTGACGGTGTCGGTGTTGAGCGTATCTTCCCGTTGCACTCACCGCGCATTGCGAAGATCGAAAAGATCAAGGAAGGAAATGTTCGCCGCTCGAAGCTCTATTATCTCCGCCGACTAAAGACCGGTATGTAAAGCTGATGCCCCTCACGCTTGGGATCCCGGAGGCCCTCTCTCTCAAGCCGTTGCTCTACGGTTTGGAAAACTTGGAGGGGGGCGTCAACATCATTCGGGATATTCCTGCAAAGATCGCTCTCGATTTCAGACATCGCACCTCTCCGTTAGATGAGGGGTGCGCATTCCTCTCTCCGATTGATTACGCTCGACACGGCGGCGAGTATCGTATCGTTCCGGACGTCAGCGTTTCCTCCTCTACCTCCCTCGGCACGGTTCAACTCTTCGTCAAGTCAACGGTCAGCAATATCGAAACCGTTGCTGTTGATATTCGCGTTACGTCGGAGATCATTCTTGCCCGAATCATCCTGCAGGAGAAGTATCGCAACATCGCAGCATCGACCGGCAAAATGCAATTCATCCCCATGCTTCCGAATCTCGACGCCATGCTCACAAAGGCGGATGCAGCTCTGATCGCAAACTTCACTCCCTCCAAATCACCTAATGATAGGTTCTTCACTCTTGATCTCGTGGAAGAATGGCACGACCTGACGGAGCTTCCGTATGTTCACGGGTTTTGGGTCGGGACGCAGTCGCACGTGAGCGATGGTGAGGTTCGTGCCTTGATTCGCGCCAAGCATGACGGGGTGGCTCACTTAGATGAGATCGTCCGTGAGGTTGCGGCGGAGTATGATCTTCCGGTTGAGCAGACGCGCCAGTACTTCTCTTCATTTGCTTATGGTTTAGGCGCCGAACAGCGGGATAGCCTCTCTGAGTTCATTCACTATGCTTACTACTTTGGTATTCTCCCCGATGCGCCAGAGATTCGGTTCTTTGATGTTGATACTTCCTCCGATCGGAAGAACTAGCCGCGTTTCCCACTCAGATCCTCGAAAATCCCTTACCCCGTTGCATTGAAATTCCCTAATTTTTCATTAGATTTGAGCCGACTACTTTCCCCTGACTATGCTCAAATCGCTGACAATCAAGAACTACGCGCTGATAGATGA
>JANONN010000113.1:0-10234 GCA_031420835.1 Ignavibacteriales bacterium
TGTGACTATCTCACGGGGCAAGATGGATTCTTGATTTGTTGTTTCCGAGGGCGTCGCCCTCGGTTGTAAGATGTTTCCACTTCTCACGAAGTGATGGAGCCTGTGTGAAAAGTCCGAACTCACCCTAAATCCCTCTCTTAGGAAGAGAGGGACTTATCGAATCTGCACTTAATTCTCCCCTTCTCTTCTTAAGAGAAGGGGCCGGGGGATGAGTTCCGAGGTTTTCACACAGTCTCGATGCCTTCGGCAGTGGAAATACGCACAACAGACCCTGAAAGGGTCATATACGTCAGGTCGGGGCAGTGCCCCGACCAACTCAATAGCCAACGACAAGAAACCCTGAAAGGGTGGCATATCTATTTTGCCTGCCTGCCGCAGGCACGTCGTAACATCAGCGTTCATGAATCCGGCATTTACCCCGTGAGATATATTTCTTACAGAGCTAATGATGAAGGCATTCTATCTCACGGGGTGAACCACCGCGGATGAAAATATGACTATTTTCATAGCAGTTATTCAATGGCCGGGACTTCCCTGCAGACTGGCGCGAGCGATTTAAGTTTGGCAAACCCTTCATCCCCAAGCACAAAAGCAAGTTCGTCAGCGCACACTTCGATCGCCGTCTGATCGCCTTCCTTCACACGAGCACAGCATTGAGTCTGATCGGTGAAGTCGGATTTTTCGAGGGTCAGAGTACCGCGCTCTATGGTGATTGGATATGCTATACAGAAGAACGGCTTCAATGCGAACTTCGGCAAACCCTCCTCCATCGCTGCTTTCTGCAAAACACACTGTCCGGCTCGGTTCAGAAAAACGCAACCGTACTCTCTCATCTGTGTCCCCGTGCACTTGCCTGAAGGGAAATCTGGATCCTCCTCTTCTTCCCAATCATCGAACCACTTGGCCGGATCTTTTTCCTGATGCGGATCCATATACCGCTGAATGATGGATTCGTGAGCGAGTATGTTTTCTTTTTCGGTGGGGTCGATCAATACTCCATAACGACAACATTCGGCAGAACAGTTGCCAACGGAACATCCGACCGAGAATGTCTTCTCAAACAGAATGGGATCGACAGAAAGTTTTGAGAGATACGCGAGCCGATGCTGTGCAAGCGTAAGAATCTGCCGTGACACACTCATGAATTCTTCAGCCGATAATAGTTGATCAGATCAGTAGCAACGGGTTTGACGCCAAGCTGTCTCAACATCGTTACCACTTGTCCTCGATGATAGGTTGAGTGATTGATGAGATGTTGCATTTGCTGCCACAGCAATTGGGTGTGTTGATTTCCCTTTAGGTCTTTGTACGAAAGAGGAGATCCGAGTTTTTCCTCCGTAAGAGATTGAAGGAATTGATGTAACTCAAGACGTAAACCATCCCACCGTTCTTTGAGCATCGAGAACGTCGGGATGCCTTCTTCCTTAATCAGAGAGGAAGGATTCGTCCCTTTCCACCGTTCCAACCAGATCCACTCTGCACCGTAATAATGAACGAGCGTGCCGCGGACTCCGCCGTGACTGGAGTTTAGGTTCTTGCTGTACTGATCATCTGGAAGAGTAGCAACGATTTCAAGAATACGGTCCGTTGCCCACTGGTCGAAATCGAACAGGGTTTTGATGTCATCAAGTGTCATGGTGCCTCCTTGGTTGCCAGCAACATTGCTGTCATTTCTGTTGTTTTCATGTTTTCGTTTATCATTTGCCATTTGTCATTTGTCATTCGTCTCCGCCCTCTTCTTCAGATCCGCCAGTTTCTGCAACGCCTCAAGCGGCGTCATCTTCTCTGGATCGAGCTTCCGGAGTTCTTCGATCAGCGCAGCGTCTTTCATTTCAAACAGCGTCATCTGCATCTCCCTCGCACCAACTCTACCCCGATCCATCGCTCCGCTCCTCCCGGGCGCTTCCCTTCCTTCACCGCTCGCACTAAGTTCCGTTCCCTCGAGGTTCTTCAAGATGCGCTTCGCCCGTTCGGTTAGCTCCTCGGGGAGTCCGGCCATTTGTGCGACTTGTATTCCGTACGAGTGATCGGCAAACCCCGGAAGCACCGTGTGAAGGAAAATCACCTTGTCGCCGTACTCGCGCACATCCACTTTGTAATTCTTGATGCGGGGATACAACTCTGCAAGTTCATTGAGTTCATGGTAATGCGTCGCGAACAGTGTTCGCGCACCGACCCGTTCGTGCAGATATTCCGTGAGTGCCCACGCAATACTGATCCCATCAAACGTACTCGTGCCGCGACCGACCTCATCGAGAAGGATGAGGCTTTGTTTGCTTGCCGTGTTCACGATGTGTGCTGCTTCGTGCATTTCGACAAGGAATGTGCTCTCACCGGATGCAATGTTGTCATTCGCACCTACACGCGTGAATATCTTGTCAACAATTCCGATGTGTGCCGATTCCGCTGGAACGAAACTCCCGATCTGCGCGAGCAGGACAATGAGTCCCACCTGACGCAAGTAGCTTGACTTGCCGCTCATATTCGGTCCGGTGATGATCAAGATTTGATGGGACCCAGTTTCCAAGAACGTGTCATTCGGGGTATAGTGTTCACCGGGGGGCAAGAGTCTCTCAATGACGGGGTGTCGCCCCTGTTTGATTTCAATCTTAGAAGACTCGTTGACCACCGGGCATACGTACTTCGAATCGCTTGCTACATCTGAAAGGGCCACAAAGCAATCGAGCGTTGCGATGGAGTAAGCATTCTGCTGTATGACATCGGCGCGTTCCGAGATTCTCTGTCTCAGCTCGTTGAACAACTGCGTTTCCAACGTAAAGATTTTCTCTTCGGCGTGAAGGATCTTCTCTTCATACTCTTTCAATTCCGGGGTGACGTATCGTTCGGCATTCGTTAACGTCTGTTTACGGATATAGTTTCCAGGAACTTTCTCTTTATGCGTATGTGTAATCTCAATGTAATAGCCAAAAACATTGTTGTAGCCAACTTTCAACGAAGGGATGGCGGTCCGCTGCCGCTCTTGTTGCTGGAGCCTTGCAATCCAGTCTTTTCCGGAATAGGCAAGCTGACGCAGTTCATCAAGGTCTCCGTTGTATCCCTTTCGAATCACTCCACCCTCGGCAAGCGATAACGGGGGTGAGTCTTCCAATGCACTTGAAATCAAGGTGACAAGGTCCGGCAATGGATCCAATTGAGCGATAATATCGCAGAGCGTCTTCCCGGAGAACTTCTTGAGATGGGTCTTGAGAGTGGGAATTTGCTGAAGGATCGCCTTGAGCTGGGTTATCTCTCGCGGGTTTGCACGTCCCGTTGCGATCTTCCCGATCAGTCGCTCCAAATCTCCAACATGTATCAGTACGTCCCGAATTGTTCGCCGTGCATGTTCCTGTTCATACAGTTCCTTCACTGCGCTGAGCCGATCTTGAATCGGCGCCAGTTTCTTGAGCGGTTGATTCATCCATCGTTTCAGCATCCTTCCCCCCATCGGAGTGTTGGTGCGGTCGAGGATGGCAAACAGGGTTTCTTCATTCTGTCCTGTCATCGAGGCTGTGATCTCGAGATTCCGCTTCGTAGCGGGATCGAGTGCGATGTAATCGCTGATGTCTATCGGAACGATCTTGCGGAGGTGCAGCAAGTTTGCCTTCTGCGTTTCTTGCAGATAGTTCATGATCGCACCTGCGGCAACAATTCCTAATTGCATCCCCTCCACTCCGAATCCCTTGAGCGTTTGAGTTTTGAAATGATTGATCAACAGTTCATAACCGTAATCGACGTTAAATACCCAATCGTCAACTTTTGAGTAAAGTCCGGAAAAGCGGTCTTTCAAAAGCGATCGAACTGTTTCGAGATCGCGCTTCTGGACGAGGATTTCCGATGGTTGGAGATTGGAGAGTTGTTCGGCGAGACTTCTTAGCGGGAGTTCTGTTACACCGAACTCGCCCGTTGACACATCGGCAAACGCAAACGCGACAGTGTCATCGCCGCGTGCAAGGGCAGATGGGAGTGCAATGGCGGCTAAGTAGTTGTTCTGTTTCTGCTCAAGCACACGATCGGAGAACGCCACACCCGGCGTAACGACTTCGACGACGTCGCGCTTGACAATTCCTTTTATAAACTTTGGGTCTTCGAGTTGCTCACACACCGCAACGCGATGCCCTGCTTTGAGAAGTTTCGGAAGGTAGGTTTCAAGCGCATGGTACGGAAATCCAGCCAGTGGAACATCCCCTGCAGTGCCATTTCCCCGTTTCGTGAGTGTAATACCGAGCACTTTGGCGGTGATCTTCGCATCATCTTCAAATGTCTCATAGAAGTCCCCCATACGAAAAAGCAAAATAGTGTCCGGGTATTTCGCCTTGACCTGCTGGTATTGTTTCATTAATGGGGTAGACATGAGGCTGAGAACAGCGGGATCGTTGTGACAGAACGTTTGTGATTAACTTTCCAATTCCGTTTCGATATGAACGTGGCTGGTTTCAGGATCAATGGATACACGGACGACATTCGGACGGCAACAGACGGCGCAATCCTCGACAAAAGTCTGTCGCGGCCCGCTCGTGGCTTCAAGAAGAGTTTCGTTCTCTTCGCCACAATGCGAGCACAAGTAGCTATGATATTCTTCAGCCATCATTTCTGAGGAGAAGATACACAAAGTTGGTGGGAGAGACAAACAGGCGAGCCAAACTCACAAACAGTAAGGCTGATTGGGTGCAACCGACTCGACCGAACACTTCTATCAGGAGTCCCCCAGACTTATAAGGGATGCCGGATGTTGAAGTTTGCCTTGCGGCGTCTTGAGCGGAGAATCTTGAGCGGAGAATGAAGGGTTGATATTGCAGCAAACTTTGGATAGTTTTTGGCTCTATTTTTTCTACCTATGGGACTCTACCCTCAACCGAATCTATGGCAATGTGGACCATTCGCGCTGAAGCATGCTCTTCTAACGCTTGGAAAACCTGTTGAAGAGAAGGCGATCTCTCGAATCTCAGGATCGAATTGGTGGTATGGGACGGACGAAATCCAGCTTGGCAAAGCAGCCCGTCACTTTGACACCGAGCTTCTGACGATCCGGCGACACGATCCTAATGATGCGCGTCGTGAGTTGCTCGAGTATCTTAGAAAAGGAACCCCTTCACTTCTCTGCGTGTACGATTGGAGCCACTGGGTCACAGTTGTTAAGGCCGAGAGCGGGAGATATATCCTCCTCGACAGTAGAGACAAGGCCGTGCTGACGATCCTGACATGGAACCAGCTAAAGAACATCTGGGTCTATCGCGAGAAGGACGAGCAAGATCCGACGTTTACGCGTACAATCTATGATTTTCACCCTGTGGTTCCGAAATTCCGGGTCCACACGAAAGCAAAATTCTCGATCGCACGGGCAAAGTACCTTCGACGTCCCGAAAACCGAATGCTTTCGCTTCATTGGGATCACTTCATTGAAGACTTGCTCACCATCTGCAAACCACGAACGCCCCTTAGCGAAAAGGTGTTCTCCTTGGGCGAGTTTTTTCGCCGACACGAAGGGATGATCGTCGATCAAGTAGCCCACTGGCACGGATGGATCGTTGAGCGAAAGGCAAAAAAACTTCTTAAGCAGATGCATTTCGTTGCCGACACTTACGGTTTGGTAATTCATGAAGAAGATGAGAAGCGTGTCATTGCAGGCATCACCGCCATCTTGAGTCTCTGGGCAGCGGCAAAGTTTGGCGTTCAGCCCGTCTATGAGTCGCCGGAGCCAAAAAGAAAGCATTAAGTCGGGTTCAAGCTACTCCTTCGCCGATCGTGTGAACACCGAAATCTTCGTTGACATCTTTACGTTTTTTCTCTATATTGGAAGCCCAACTCTTAGGAGTTGGGCTTTGTTTTTTTACGCTTCGGTTGGTTTTTCCCGAGCTTGACCATCGCTTTCGAACAACAGACTTGGGGTGTAGCCAAGCGGTAAGGCAGCGGCCTTTGGAGCCGCCATTCCCAGGTTCGAATCCTGGCACCCCAGCAAATCCGGAACAGGGTTCGAATCTCCCGACTACTAACCATCTTGGGACAAGCAGTCCTAATGAGCTTGAACAAAACGCAGTGCTCTAAACAAGGACTGTGAAGCGGAACGGAGAGCAACTCACCTACTGAATGAGTAAACTCAAGATTTTCTCTGGGCGCGCCAACAAGAAACTCGCTGAGCAGATTAGCAAGGCTGCCGGCGTTCCGCTCGGACACACCGAGACCAGAAGCTTCAGCGACGGCGAAATCTGGGTCAAGTACTCCGATAACATCCGCGGGCACGACGTCTTCATCGTTCAGCCGACGATCCCACCAGCCGAGAATCTGCTGGAGTTACTCATTATGATTGACGCCGCAAAGCGCGCGTCGGCCACGAGGGTAACGGCAGTCATCCCATATTATGGGTATGCGAGGCAAGACCGCAAGGATCAACCCCGCGTTTCAATTTCCGCGAAACTTGTCGCGAATTTGATAACGCAGGCAGGCGCAGATCGTGTCATTACGATGGATTTGCACGCTCCACAAATTCAAGGGTTCTTTGATATTCCGCTGGATCACCTGTATTCCTCTGCGATCTTTATCGACTACTTTCGAAAAAAGAAGATCCCCAATCTTGCCGTCTGTTCACCAGATGTCGGTGGAATCAAGATGGCGCGTTCGTTTGCGAAACGCCTTCATGCCGATCTCATCCTGATCGACAAACGACGTCCTTCGCAAAACAAAGCCGAGGTTATGAACATCATCGGTAACGCAAGGGGAAAAAACATTCTGATCGTTGACGACCTGATTGATACAGCCGGAACCTTTGTGAATGCCGTGACTGCACTCAAAGAGCAGGGGGCTGTGGACATTTACGGAGCGTGCACGCATCCTATCCTCTCAGGAAATGCGATTGAACGAATCAACAAATCTCCAGTGAAAAGCGTCACGGTGATTGACACGATTCCCGTTCGGAGCGGCTCGTCGAAAATTGAAGTGCAATCCTCAGCGAAGCTCTTTGCCGAGGCCATCACTCGCACTCATAAGAATGAATCCATCAGCTCACTGTTTGATGTTGACAAGGACAAGATGTAACTCAGGACTATCCGAAAAAGTATATTAACAAGAGCATTTAATGAGGAGAAGTATCAATGTCTGAAATAACTATCGGCGCCGAAATTCGAAAAGAGATCGGCAAAAGATCCAAGCCTCTTCGCAGTCAGGGAAAGATTCCTGGTATTTATTATGGCCATGGGAAGAAGAATATTCCTGTTAGCATGAACGAACTTACGCTGAAGCCGCTCTACAAGACGTCGGCGACTCATGTCATCAACCTGAAGTTAGACGATGGTTCGACACACACGTGTATCTTGCGCGACATCCAGTTCGATCCAATTACCGATCGTCCGATCCATTTCGATCTGTTCGGTTTGAGTGAGGATGAAGAACTGATGATTGAAGTGCCCGTCACCGTGAAGGGAACGGCCAAAGGAGTTAAAGACGGCGGAACGCTTCAACACATTCTACACAAACTCAAAGTCTCCTGCCTGCCGAAAAACATTCCCGACCACATTGAGGTGAATGTCGAATCGCTCGAGATTAATAGGTCCGTTCACGTTCGTGACCTTTCTGTACCCAACGTCAGGATTTTGGAGAACGAAAATAGCACTGTGGTCGCTGTCGTGCCTCCGACTATTCTAAAGGAGCCTGAGGTTGTTGCTACAGCTGTCGAGGCAGCGCCGGCAGAGCCCGAAGTCATTGCCCGCGGTAAGAAGGTCGAAGAGGGAGCTGAGGCCGCTCCTGCGGAAAAAGAAAAGAAGCAGTAGCGATTGTCCATCCACGAACATTCTATTTATTTTTTCGTTGGGTTGGGCAATCCGGGGAGTGAGTACAACGGCACGAGACACAATCTCGGTTTCGAAGTCATCGATGCTGTTGCCAAGAAGCTTGGCATAGCAATGAGCATGGGTGAAGGCGATTACTTGGTCGGATTCGGAACTCACGGTGAGACCAAGGTTGGACTCCTAAAGCCGCTGACGTATATGAACAACAGCGGCAGCGCGGTGGCGGATATCAGAACCCGGTATACCCCCCCACTTGATAAGCTCCTAGTGATTTGTGATGATGTTCAACTTCCATTGGGATCGCTGCGTCTAAGATCCCGTGGAAGCGATGGCGGCCACAACGGTCTGTATTCCATCATCTACCATTTGCAGTCTGACGAATTCCCCCGGCTCCGATTGGGAATTGCAGGCGAGTCAGTTCCATCGAGCAAATCGTTCATGTCGGATTATGTGCTCAGCCCTTTTTCGGAGAACGAGAAGGAAGTCGTACAATCAATGGTGGTCCGTGCATCAGACGCAGCGTTGGCCGTGCTCGATCATGGCTTTGAGAATGCAATGAATCAATTCAATCGTAAACTTAGTTAAGGGAGACTCACTCACATATGGATCAGCTCATGCAATGGATTCCAGCAGTTGGGGGGCTTGGACTTGTAGTTGCATTTCTAATTTTCTATAACTTGAAGCGTCTCCCCGCCGGGAACGACATAATGCGCGACATTGCATCGCAGATCCAGGTTGGTGCGATGGCATTTCTGAAGCGCGAATACATCGTACTGTTCTTTTTTGTCGTCATTGTTGCGGCACTCCTGGCGGCGTTCTTGAATCCGAACACGGCTGTTGCATTCGTAGGTGGCGCAAGTTGTTCTGTCCTTGCGGGGTTTTTCGGTATGCGTGCTGCGACGATCGCAAACGTTCGCACAGCTGAAGCCGCACGCAATCATGACCAAGGAAGAGCGTTGCTCACCGCATTTGACGGCGGAGCGGTGATGGGGGTGAGCGTTGCAAGTCTTGGGCTGATTGGCGTCGGAATTTTCTTCTTGCTCTTCGGAGACCCCGAACACGCAAGCGTCATCAACGGGTTTGCAATGGGTGCAAGCTCTATTGCTCTCTTTGCTCGAGTCGGTGGTGGCATTTACACAAAAGCTGCGGACGTCGGCGCTGATCTTGTCGGAAAAGTTGAAGCGGGAATTCCGGAAGACGATCCGCGCAACCCCGGCGTCATCGCCGATAACGTTGGGGACAATGTGGGTGACGTAGCGGGAATGGGTGCGGATATTTTCGAATCGTACGTCGGTTCCATCATCGCAACGATCGCCATCGGTGCAACGCTTTTGCCAGAAGGACTCATAAAACTGAAAGCTCTTCCAGAAGTTACCGACGCCGGAATCAAATCTATTCTGATGGCGCTACCGTTACTCCTTGCTGCGCTCGGGCTGATCGCTTCTTTCGTCGGAATTGGTTCCATGCGCATCTTGAAGCGATATTCACCTTCGGCAGCGTTGCGTTACTCAACATTCGTTTCAGCCGGACTCTTTCTGCTGGGAAGCTTATGGCTGGTTCGCTCATATGACGTTAGCAACAATGTCTTCTGGGCGATCTTCTTTGGTACGATTGGTGGAATTGTGATCGGACTCATCACAGAGTATTATACTTCAGGCCCCCCCATCAAACGGATCGGTCTCGCAAGTAAAACGGGAGCGGCAACAAATATCATTCAAGGGCTTGCAGTCGGACTTGAATCAACGGCGCTTCCGGTTCTTGCGATTTGCGTCGCGATCTTCATTTCGAACGACGTCGCAGGCTTGTATGGAATCGGCATTGCAGCCGTCGGAATGCTTGCAACCGTCGGTATCACGATGTCGGTGGATGCATACGGACCGATTGCAGATAATGCCGGAGGCATTTCGGAAATGTCCGGGCTTGGACCCGACGTCCGCAAAATCACCGACGGACTCGACGCTCTTGGCAACACAACTGCCGCGATCGGAAAGGGATTTGCCATCGGTTCCGCGGCGCTCACAGCACTTGCACTCTTTGCGGCTTTCTCTCAGGCAATCGACAAGAACCTGCTTGCGAAAGGAATGAGCCCGCTCCAAATCGTCATTACAAGTCCTGATGTTGTGATCGGGCTTTTCATTGGGGGAGTTCTTCCCTTCTTTATTGCTGCATTAACCATGACGTCCGTTGGACGTGCGGCAGGAAAAATGGTAGAAGAAATCCGAAGACAGTTTAGAGAGATAAAAGGAATTATGGAAGGTACGGCAAAACCGGATTACGCTAAGGCCGTTTCTATTATCACAGGCGAAGCTATTAAACAAATGATCGTGCCGGCATTAATCCCAGTTTTAGCTCCAATACTCATCGTTTTGGTGTTTGGAAAAACAAATGGTCTTGTAGTTTTAGGAGGAGTTCTCGTTGGTTCTATTATTACAGGACTTTTCGTAGCAATTTCAATG